>DYRB01000228.1 GCA_020718945.1 Lamprocystis purpurea
AAGAACAACGCCTCAAACGCCTCGCGCCGGAACAGCCCAAAAAAGGCGTTCAGGTCCGCCGTGTCGCACCAGGCGGCGTAATACATATGCCTATCGCGGATATCGCAGGCGACCGCATACCAGTTGAAGCTCTCCGGCAATTGCCTCCATTTCTTGAGGGCGTCCGCACTTGCCGCAAGATAGATTCGGGCGTCTTTGGCGGCCAGTGCGTATTCCTCCGCTATCGCAGCATGCAAGGCGTCCGGAACAAGGACCATATACCAAGTTTGTGTGACTGGCATACCGAAGTGCCTAGATGATCCTTTCCCGTCGCCGGAGCGGCTGATGGAGAGTCAGAACGCGTCGAAACGCACCGGTCCGACGGCCTCCCGGGGGGGCACCGTCTGGCGGACGACCCACAGGTTGAGCGAGAACGGCGTCATGGGAGAACGGCATCGGTTAGGGCGTCTGGGTCCAGGACGCCGGACTCGCCCATACGGAAGTACTCGCCCACGGTGATCGGGTGGCGGCTGGGACCCGGGTCGGACAGCGGTTCGACCCGGGGGGCCTTGGCGGTCGTCATGCGATACCCCTCCTGCGTAGTTGAGGCGGAGATTAGCCCAGGCAGGCGGGCAGGGAAAGCGGTACCTGAGCGGGTCCCGCCAATCGCCCCACCGGGGATGAGGCGGCATCAAGCCGCGCCCGCTCTACGGCCCCCAGGTCCAGGCAGGTCCGTCTCACGGGTGATCGAGGGAATGACGCCCCTCGTCCAGGATGCGGGTGAGGGTTGCCAGGGACTGGGGCTCGTCATCCACGATCAGGATGGTGGGGCGGTTGCTGGTCATGGGGCCTCGCCGTCCACCAGTTCCAGCGCATAGCCGACGCAGGGGTCCACCGCCTCGACCAGCAGCCCGACCAGGGCGGACAACTCCGGCCCCGCCGTCAGCCCCAGGAGGCCGCGGGCCAGGACCCCGTCCGGGTGGAAGTTCCACTCGGTGGGGGCCAGGATGCGGTAGCCGCGCACCTGCCCGGCGTCGATCTCGACCCGATGGACCAGCCGCCCGCGGGCCGCCTCCACCTGGCCTATGCCGCTGCCCTCCATGATCTGTGGCCCTGCCATCGGGGTCGCCGGGGCCAGGTTCGCCAGGGCCTCGGCCAGGCGCCCCGGGAGCCCGGCCAGTTCCACCAGGCGGGCGGCCAGCCGGGTCAGCAGGCCATTGCCCTGGCGCGCCATCAGGTCGGCGATCAGCGGCGTGCCGGCCACCCGGGCCAGGGCCCCGGTCTCCCGCGGCCCGCCGTCCCAGGTGGGGCGGGCGATGAAGGCGTCGGCGTCGGGGCCGGCGAGGCGGCGGTCCAACTCGGCCGCGTCGGTCTCGCCCAACAGCCCGACGGGCGCGGCGGCCAGCCCGGACCAGCCCAGGTCCGAGACCCGGGCGATCAGCCGAGCGCCCAGGGAGCGGCCCTCCGCGGCCCAGGCGTCCAGGCCATCGCCGTCGCGGACCTGGATCAGCCAGGCCGCCGCGGGCAGGCCCAGGACCGAGCCCGCCAGCACCGAATCCAGCAGGGCCAGGACCTCAGCGACCCGCTGGCGGTCCGGGGTCAGGCGGCCGCCACCCAGGACGAAGCCGTCCCCGGCCGGGTACAGGGCCTGGGCGAACTCCCCCCGCAGCCGCCCGGTCAGGGCCAGGGCTAGGGGGTCCGGGGGCTCGCCGAGCCAGGGGGCCCAGCCCAGCAGGCAACGCAGCAGGTGCTCCCGGGCGGTCTCCGCCAGGACCAGGGCCTCCCGGGCCCGGCGCTGGGCACTGGTCGGCTCTACCCCGAGCGCAGCCTCCGCGGCCCCGACCGCGGCGGCGGCCTGGGCGGTGGCGCAGACGCTGTAGAGCAGGGGCAGGGTCCCAAGGACCTGGGCCACGGGCTTCCCGATGAAGATGCGCGCGACCCCGAGCGGGCGGCTGGAGCGGATCTCTACCCGGGCGACCTTGCCCGCGGCCAGGTCCAGGCGGATCCCCAGGCCCCCCTCGGTGCCGCATAGGAGGGCGGTCACGGTCCAGGCCCCGGATCGGCTATGACCTGGTCCAACCCCGGGCCTTTGCCCGCGGCCACTTGCGGCGGCGGTGCTGCCGGCTCCGCCACCAGGGCCTCGATGACCGCCACCGCCTCGGGGTCGTCCCAGGCGATGGCGTTGTTGACCGAGTAGCGCACCCGCCCGGCCCGGTCCACCAGGAAGGAACTGGGGAAGGCGAAGACCTGCCAGTCCCCGGAGACCCGACCGTCGTCGTCCAGCAGGACCGGGAAGTCCACGTGGACCCGGCGCATAAAACCCAGCACCTGCTCGGCCCCCTCGCGGAAGTTGACCGAGACGATGCGGAAGTCCCCGGGGCTGAAGCGCGCCGCCAGGCGGTTCATGGAGGGGATCTCCTCCACGCAGGGCGGGCACCAGGTGGCCCAGAAATTGACCAGCACCACGCTGCCCTTCAGGTCCGGGAGCCCCAGCTCCCGCCCCAGGCCGTCGCGCAGCCGCAACCCAGGCGGGGCAGTGGCCGGACGCTGGACCAGGCCCAGGACCTTGGCCTGTGGTGCCAAGGGCGCTGCCTGCGGACTCAGGTCCACCGCGGCAGGGACGGCGGCCTGGGTCGCCGCCAACAGCCGGGCGGCGGCGGCCAGTTCCGCCGGGAGCCGGGCGACCGCGGCGTCGCGGGTCAGGTCCTCCCCCGGGGGCTCCATGGGGTACCAGTCCCGCACCCCTGGGACCAGGCGAACAAAGGCCGGGGCCCCACCCTGCCACAGGGCCTCGAACACCGGGCCCATGCGCCGGCGCAGGGCCCCCAGCTCGGGTTGCAGGATCAGGGTCGGGTAGCCGGTGGACCGGACTATGGGGTCCAGCTCCGGCTCGTCGCCGGCCGCCGGGGCCGGGCCGAACAGGTTGGGGTAGAGCAGCACGGCCCCGGCCAGGCGCGTCGGCCCCGGGTGCCCCGCCTGCCATTGGTGGAGCCCGCGCAGCAGGGGCAGGGCCATGCGGTCATGGCCCAGGAGCAGGACCCGCCTGGGGCTCTGCGCCAGGGCCGCCTCGATCAAGGCCGCAATGCTGGCCCCGGGCAGGGTGCGCAGGACCTCGTTGGAGCGGGGCAGGAAGGCCGCATCCAATGGGTTGGTCAGCCACACCTCGATGCCCGCGGCATGCAGCTCGGCCAGGGTGCGGACCACCCCCGGGCGGTCCCGCTCCAGATCCTGGGGCCAGAGGACCAGCAGGTCGCCGTCGGCGGGCAGGGTCTCGACCTGGACCTCCTGATCCAGGCTGTCGGTCAGGGTCAGTTCCTCGCCGGTGGCCCATGCGGCCCAGGCAAGCGCCGCCAGACACAGGGCCGGGCACAGGGCCAGGGCGGGACGGCGAACCGGGACGACGGGGTGGGACATGGCGGCTCGGGTTGGGCGAAATGTCTGAGGCCAGAGCTTGCCGGGGTATCGAGCCCGACTCAAGCCCTGAGCACACAAAAAGGGGGTGAAAAGGTCGGGATTGACATTCGTATATTAGCGAATTATTATATTGCCAACATCAATCTAATCGGAGCATCACCATGCTGAAATCCACCCTGATCGTTGGGGCCGTCGCCCTGGCCCTGTTTGCCGCCGAGCCGCAGGCTGACCAGACCTCCGTTTCCACCACCGAGACTATGGTGGCGATGGTCAGTCCTGAGGTCACTGGCGAGTTCCCGACCGCGGAGATGGAGGCCCAGTTCAACGCCTACCTGGCCTGGACCAAGACTCAGGGCCTGAGCCGCCTGGTCGCCTACGAGCCGCGCACCGGGGCCGCGGACGTCCTGCCGAACGCCGACATGCGCGACGCCTTCGAGGACTACCTCACATGGGCTGTGAAGAGCGGCCGCAGCCCCTATCACGCCTTCACTGTGAAGAGCTTCGACTAAGGACCCAGCGTCCACGGAGGGCCCTGCCGGGGCCGGATCGGGGACACCCGGTCCGGCCCCGCAGTTTTTGGCCCCAACCCGCCCTTGGACCATTGGTAAGACCATCGCATCAGGCTAGGATGGGTATTGGCCGCCCCGGCGGCCGGGCTGCGCCGGATCTCCCCGGCGCCCATCTTCGATCCCCAGGCGACCCGCCACCTAGCCATGTTGACCCGCATCTGCATAGTCCGCCACGGCGAGACGGACTGGAATGTCGAGAAACGCATCCAAGGCCACATCGACATACCGCTGAACGCCACCGGCCGCGCCCAGGCCCTGGCCATGGCCTTCAACGCCGGCCACCACCACTTCACGGCCCTCTACAGCAGCGACCTGGGCCGCGCCCAGGAGACCGCCGGGGCCCTGGCCGAGCGCGAGGGGCTGCCGGTGCGCCTCCTGCCCCAACTGCGCGAGCGCCACTACGGTATCTTCCAGGGCATCACCGCGGCGGAGGGGGCGGTCCGCTACCCCGAGGCCCATGCCCACTATGTCGCCCGCGACCCCCACTACGACTTCGAGACCGGGGAGTCCATGCTCGCCTTCGCCGCCCGGGTGGCCGAGGGCATCGCCTGGATGGTCCGCCACCACCAGGGTGAGACCCTGTGCGCCGTCGCCCATGGGGGTGTGCTGGACATCCTCTACCGGCGCGCCACCGGCCGCCCCCTGGAGACCCCGCGGGACTTCGTCATCCCCAACGCCGCCCTAAACTGGTTCCACTTCGATGCCGGCGGCTGGCACCTGGAGAAGTGGGGCGACCGGCATCACCTGACCCAGGTGCTGGTCGAGACCCCGGAATGACCGTGCCGGGTCGCGATCAGGTGCTTATCCTGATCCGTCACGGCCACAGCGACTGGAACCTGACCCACCGCCTGACCGGCTGGACGGACATAGCCCTGACCCGGGTCGGTCTGGACGAGGGCGCCGAGGCCGGCCGCCGGTTGGCCGCCGCCGGGTACGGCATCGACGAGGCCCATGTCTCGGTGCTGCGCCGCACCCGTCAGACCGCAGAGGCCCTGCTCACCGCCCTGGGCGCACCCGCCGCGCCCATCCAGGGCACCTGGCGCCTCAACGAGCGCCATTACGGCGCCCTGCAGGGCATGACCCGACCGGAGATCCTGGTCCGCTGGGGCGAGGCCCAGTCCCGGCGCTGGTGGCGGGGCTACCTGGAGGCCCCGCCGCCGGTGGACCCGGGGGACCCCCGCCACCCGCGCCAGGACCCGCTGTATGCCGACCTCGACCCGGCCCTGCTGCCCGCCACCGAGAGCCTGCGGGACTGCCAGGGCCGCACCCTGCCCTACTGGCGCGAGGTCCTGGCCCCGCGCATCGCCGCCGGGCGGCGGCTGCTGGTGGTCAGCCATGGCAACACCCTGCGCGGGTTGGTGATGCACCTGGACGGGATCACTGCCGAGGCCATGGAGTTGGTGGAGATACCCTCGGGGGTGCCGCTGATCTACCGATTCGGCCCGGACCTGCGGGTGCTGGGGCGGGACTGGCTGTGGACGTAGCTCCCCGGTCGAGGTGGATGATCGCCCGATCAACCTAAAAAAGCAGTTGAGCCGCAAATGAACGCAAATAGACGCAAATAAACAAGGACTTCGTGTCGCT
>DYRB01000229.1:0-1885 GCA_020718945.1 Lamprocystis purpurea
GCGACCAGGAGAAGAAGTCCGAGGAACAGAAGTCCGGCGATCAGAAGAAGGAATCCGAGGAACAGAAGTCCGGCGATCAGAAGAAGGAATCCGAAGAGCAGAAGTCCGGCGATCAGAAGAAGGAATCGGAAGAGCAGAAGTCCGGCGACCAGAAGAAGGAGTCGGAAGAGCAGAAGTCTGGCGACCAAAAGAAGGAATCGGAAGAACAGAAGTCCGGCGAACAGAAGAAGGAGTCGGAAGAGCAGAAGTCCGGCGACCAGCAGAAGGAATCCGAGGAACAGAAGTCCGGCGACCAGCAGAAGGAGTCGGAGGAACAGAAGTCCGGCGACCAGAAGCAGGAGTCCGACCAGCAATCCGGCGATCAGGACCAGGAGCAGGAGGGCAAGGGCAAGTCGTCCAAGGACGCCAAGGAGGGCAAGGACGCGCAGGATCAGGAGGGCAAGTCCGGCGACCCGTCCAAGGACGAGCAGCAGGCCGCGGGCGACAAGAAGGACCAGCAGGAGTCCGCGGGCGGCAAGGCCGGCGAGGAGACCGACGCCCAGCAGGGGGCGAACAAGGACCAGGAGAAGACCGAGGGCGAGCAGGGCGACCAGCAAGAGGAGCAACAGAAGCAGGGCGGCGAGGAGCGCAAAGAGGACCAGGGCGAGGGCGGCAAGGACGAGACCAAGCCCTTGGCCGACCAGGGCTCCAAGCCCAAAGAGGACAAGCCCGAGGGCGCCAAGGGTGAAGAGCAGCCCAAGGAAGAGAAGAAGGAGGGTGGCGGCGGCGACCAGGACAAGCCGGAAGAAAAGGGCAAGGCATCGAAAGAGGAGAAGGACCAGGACCGGGACGGCGGCGACAAGCCCAAGCCCGAGGCCAAAGAGCCCGGCGCCGAGCCTGAACAGGCCAAAGACAAGGACCAAAAAGAAGGCGGCAAGGAGGACAAGCCCGGCAAGGGCAAGGGCCAGAAGGAACCCGAGCGCGACCTGACCGCCGGCGACAAGGACAAGCCCAAGGAGGGCGAAGGCAAGCAGGGGGACAAGCCCCAGGACAGACCCAAGTCTGCGGGCGGCCGGCCGGATCGCACCACCGACGAGAAGCCCCCGGAGGCCCCGACGGAGCCCAGCATGGGCGCGGCGGTGGATCAGTTCGACCAGATGGGTGGTCAGCCCATGACGGACATGCCCGAGGGTCAGGACCAGGCGGCCGCGGCGGCCCTGGGCGGCCGGCCCATGCTGGGCCCCGGCTTCGCCATCATGGAGCAGCGCCTGCGTCAGGCCGAGGGCGATCCGTCGCTCCTGATGCGCAACCAGTTCAAAATGGGGGACATGCAGATGATGCGCAAATCCGGCGGCCGCCTGCGGGAGAGCCGGCCATGGTAGGCCCAGGTCCGCAGCCTAGATCCAACCGACGCCGGCTGGGCCTGACCAGGCCCGTCGCCCTGCTGGCCGCCGCCCTGGCAGCCGGCTCGGTGGCGACCCCGGCCGCCGCCCAGTACGGACCCTGGGACTTCCGCCAGGCCCCGCCGAGCAATGCCCGGGGGGTCCCCCCTGCCCCGCCGCCAGCGGCCAAGGCCGCCGAACCCGGCGGGCCCAACCAGGCCCAATACGCCCAGTCCCAATGGCCCCAGTCCCAATGGCCCCAGGCCCAGCCCAGGGGCTATGCCCCCCCCCACTCCCCCCAGGTCCCGAGCTATGCCCCCCAGGGTCAAGCGGCCCAACCCGGCTATGGTCAGGCCCCCGGCTACCAGAACCCCTGGCAATACGGCTACCCAGGCAGCTATGCCCAGCCGACCGCCGCCCAGGGCAGCGCCCGGCCACCGCGCATCGAACTGGCCATCACCAACGACCAGCCCTATGTCCAGGAGAACGTCCTCCTGCGCCTGCGCCTGATCAGCGACCAGGGC
>DYRB01000229.1:1985-5542 GCA_020718945.1 Lamprocystis purpurea
CTCGCGCATCCAGGTCCGCCCGGTCATGACCTCGGTCAGCCCCTGGCTGCCCCTGCACGACCTGACCCTCACCGCCAATCTGGACGCGGCCCAGGAGGTCGAAGAGGGCCAGCCCGTCACCATCTCCCTGGAGCTGAAGGCCGTCGGGGCCACCGGGTCCCAGTTACCGAGTCTCGAGGGAACACTGGACTCCAAGGACTTCCGGGTCTATCGGGAACAGACCCTGACCGAGGGCGGCCTGTCCTCGGACAAGCGCAGCCTGGTGGGCAAGCGCACCGAGTACTACACCCTGGTCCCCCACTCCGGTGGGCGCCTGCGCATGCCGGCCATCCAGATCGCCTGGTGGAACGTGGACAAGGGGACCCGCGAGGTCGCCGGCCTGCCCATCCGCACCCTGAAGGTGGACGGCGAGTCAGGGCCCTTCGGGCTGTCGCGCTACGCCGACCCCAGCCGCGACCAGGGCTGGAGCCTGTTCTGGCTACCCATGGTCGGCCTGGTCCTGCTGGTCCTGGGTTACTGGGGCGGGGTCTGGTACCAGCGCCGCAGCGCGGCGGGCCAGGGGGCCAGGTCCGGCGTGCCCGGTGCCGGGCTCGGTGCTCAGGTCGGCAGGACCCTGGGTGCGGCCCTGCGCTCGGCCGTCTCCAAGGGTCTGGCTGCCGTCGCCGCTGGCGCCGCGCACCTCGCCCGACGCCTCAGCCCGGCCGCGGCCCTGGGGCGCGCCCGCCAGGGCCTGACCCGGGCCCTGCCCGCCCCCACCCGGCTGTGGCTGTGCGTCGGTGCCGCCGACCGGGAGGCCGACCCGGCCGCCTGGTGCCAGCAGTTCCAGGAGCAGACCTGCCGCAACCTGGCCTTCGATCCCAAGGAGCCCCTGGCCGGTCTGGCCGCCAAGCTGGCCCGGGTCCGGCCCGGGGCGGACCGGGTCCAGATCGAGCGCCTGATGCAGCAGCTCGACGGGGCCCTCTACGGCCGAGGGGACCTGGACTTCCCGCGCTGGAAGCGCGACCTCAGGCGCAGCCTGCGCCCGCGCTCCGGGGCCCTGCGCGGCCTGCTCGCCACCCTGGCACCCAGGCGGGTCTATCTGCCGGAGCTCAATCCGCGGTAGGTCGCACTTCAGTCCGACCGGGGCCTTGCGCCCGCTCCAATAGCGGTGATCGCAAGGCCGGCCCAGCGCGGTTCGGCCCATCAGACCCAGCAGTTCCAAATTCGAGGCCATCATCTATCGCCTTAGCCGGCACCGCCGTGGGAGCGCCGCCTCGGCGCGACCGGGCGAAGCGCAGCGAGCCCGGCGGTGACGACACCATTCAGTCGCGGCGAGGCGCCGCTCCCACCGGCGCCGATCTGGCCTCCCAATTTGCGATTGCTATCTAGAACCGCCGCCAGCGACCGGGGATTAGCGATCTGTTAAGATCCCGCGGCCCCAGCCCGGAGAGCTCAAGATGTCCAACGAGCAGCCTGCCAGCGCGGCGCCAACTGCGCCCCAAACAGCCACGCCCCAAACGGTCGCGGCCATCGACCTCGGCTCCAACAGCTTCCACATGATCGTCGCGCGCATCGACCAGGGTGACCTCCAGGTCGTAGACCGGCTGCGCGAGCCGGTGCGCCTAGGCGAGGGCCTCACCGCGGACAAGGATCTGCGTCCCGAGGTGACCGAGCGTGCCCTGGCCTGCCTGGGGCGCTTCGGCCAACGCCTGCGCGGCATGCGCCCGGGGAGCGTCCGGGCTGTGGGTACCAACACCCTGCGCCAGGTGAGCCCCGAGGCAGGCTTCATGGAGCGGGCGGAGTTGGCCCTGGGGCACCCCATCGAGGTGATCTCCGGCCGCGAGGAGGCGCGCCTGGTCTATCTGGGGGTGTCCCACGGGCTGGCCGCGGGGCCGGAGCGGCGCCTGGTGGTGGACATCGGCGGGGGCAGCACCGAGCTGATCGTCGGCGAGGGCTTCACCGCGGACCTGCGCGAGAGCCTGCACATGGGCTGCGTGGGCATGTCCCAGCGCTGGTTTGCCGAGGACAAGATCACCGCCAGGCTGATGGACAAGGCCGAGCTGACCGGGGCCCTGGAGGTCCGCCCGGTGCGCGAACTGTTCCGCGGGGCCGGCTGGGTCACGGCGGTGGGCAGCTCAGGGACCATCAAGTCCATCGCCACCGTGGTGGCGGCGGAGGGCTGGAGCCAGGACGGCATCTCCGCGGCCTCCCTGGAGCGGCTGCGGGAGGCCGTGATCGCCGCCGGGCGGGTCTCGTCCCTGTCCCTCAAGGGCCTGGCAGACGAGCGCCGGCCGGTCTTTGCCGGCGGCCTGGCGGTGCTGCGGGCCGTCTTCACCAACCTAGGGATCGACCACATGCAGGTGTCCGACGAGGCCCTGCGCGAGGGGTTGGTCTACGAAATGATGGGCCGCAGCGCCCACGAGGACGTGCGGGAACGCACCGTCGCGACCCTGACGCGCCGCTTCGGCGTGGACCGCGCCCACGCCCGGCGGGTCCAGGCCACGGCGCTCGCCCTGTTCCGCCAGGTCGCAGCCCCCTGGGCCCTGCACGACCTGGACTACCCCAAGTTCCTCGGCTGGGCGGCGCGGCTGCACGAGGTCGGGGTGGTCATCTCCCACAGCCAGTACCAGAAGCACGGCGGCTATTTGCTGCGCAACGCCGACCTGTCCGGCTTCACCCGCCAGCAACAGCAGGTCATGGCGGCCCTGGTCCTGGGCCACAGGCGCAAGTTCCCCATCCAGGAGTTCCTGGCATTGCCGAGGCCCATCCAGGGCTGCGCCCGGCGCCTCTGCGTCCTGCTGCGCCTGGCGGTACTCATCCACCGCGGGCGCACCCCCAATACCAAACCCCGCCCGCGCCTGGTCGCCGAGGGGGACCGTCTGAGCCTGTCCTTTCCCGGCGACTGGCTGGCCGGTCACCCGCTGACCCGACTGGAACTGGAACAGGAGGCACAGGTCCTGACGGCGGCGGGCATGACGCTGGAATTCGGGTAGAATCCGCGTGGACGCTAGGAGGGGGCTCGGCCCCCCGGCGTCCACCCAAGACACCCTCACGCAGGCGGGGGGGCATGGGTCCCTGCCGCCCTTTACCAACAACAACTGGAGGATTTCCCCACCATGGCTGAACTCTTTTCGGACGCCTGGATGAAAGAGCTGATGGAAGCCTGGAATGCCGACCCGGAGGTCAGCAACAAGCTGGCCGAAATCGGCTTCAACTCCGTGATCTGCTGCGGCTTCAAGGACGAGGAGAACCCCCGCGGCGTGTTCGTCGTCGAGCAGGGCAACTGCGTGCGCGCCGGCGACTGGAATGGCGAGGCGGCCGACTGGGACATGCGCGCCGACCGCAAGGACTGGATGAAGTGGGTCGAGAATGGCATCGGCATGGCCGGCATGGCGAGTGCCTACATGTTCGGCAAGCTCAAGTTCAAGCACGGTGATTACGCCGCCATGATCAAGGACCCGCGCATGGCGGGCCCCTTCGTCAAGAGCTTCGGACTGATGCAGAAGATCGGCGCGAGCTGATCCGGCACCGTATCGGCACTCCCAAGGCCCGCCTCGTGCGGGCCTTTTCGTCTGTGG
>DYRB01000230.1:0-1337 GCA_020718945.1 Lamprocystis purpurea
AACATAACCCCCTTGGTCCGAGGTGCACCCTAGGGAGACGCCGATTTATTGGCCATCCTGGCCAAAAATCAGCTCGCGATCCGCAGGGCGGCCTGCGAATCGCTCCATTTTCAACGCCTTGCAGGCGTTGAAAATGCCGGGGCATCCTGCCCCGCGGGAAACGCTGAGTTCTTCAGCGTTTCCCTGGCCAGAACCCACCGGTGTTGCCCATGTCCCTATCCCGCTCAGCCCCTGTCGCCCTGCTCCTCGGCGCCCTCGCCCTCGCCGCGGCCCTGCTCGCCGGCTGCGCCACCGCCCCCACCAGTCCCACCACCCAGGGCCAGGGCACCGGCGGCGAGCCGGGGGCCCAGAGCGTCGATCTCTTCTATGTCACGGACCGCGACTCCCACCCCTCAGGGCGCGACGACTTCGGGGCCGAGCGCGGCAAGGTCTCCTACGGCCTGGCCACGGTGGGCATACCGCCCAACCACCAGATCGGCCGCCAGGAGGCCCCCTCGGTGTTTCGCTTCGAGTGGTCCGAGGACGAGCGCAAGCACATCGCCCTCAAGGGTCTGCTGCCCCTGGACCAGGGCGAGTTCCTGCAACAGCTCGGCTGGGCCATCGAAAAGTCCAAGGATCGGCGCCTGATGGTCTTCGTCCACGGCTACAACACCTCCTTTGCCGACGCCGCCCGCCAGGTCGCCCAGTTCGCCACCGACCTCAAGTTCGCCGGACCCGTGGTGCTGTTCAGTTGGCCCTCCCAGGGCAGCCTGACCGGCTATACGGTGGACGAGACCAATGCGGAGTGGGCCCAGGCCCATCTGGTGCAGACCCTCAAGGACCTGCTCGACCGCACCCCGGCCAAGCGCATCTACCTGGTGGCCCACAGCATGGGCAACCGCGTCCTGACCCGCAGCTACCTCACCCTAGCCGCGGACCGCTGGGTGGATGGCCCCAACGCCCTGCGCGAAATGATCCTGGTGGCCCCGGACATAGACGCCGACCTGTTTCGCCAGGACATAGCCCCGCGTCTGGCCAAGACCGGCATCCACGTCACCCTCTATGCCTCCTCCGGGGACCGCGCCCTGCTCGCCTCCCGGGCCTTTCACGGCTACGCCCGGGCCGGGGACTCCGGCGAGGGCCTGGTCATAGTCCCAGGGGTGGAGACCATAGACGCCAGCCAGGCCTCCAGCGGCCTGATCGGGCACAACTATTTCACCGAGGACCGGCGCATCATGGAGGACATCTACGGCATACTCCAGACCGGCCAGCGGGCCGACGCCCGCTTCGGCCTGGCCCCGGTGGACACCGACCAGGGCCGTTACTGGACCTTCCGCAAATAGCCTGGCCAGGCGGGC
>DYRB01000230.1:1437-5529 GCA_020718945.1 Lamprocystis purpurea
CCAGGCGGGCGACGCCCAGACCGCGGCGGCGCGCCTGGCCGAGGCGGTAGACCTGGGCCTTGCCAGCGGCGCGGCCCTGCCGCGCAACACGGCCTTCGAACTGGCCCGATTGCTCCACGGCCTGGGGCGCTATGCCGAGGCCGAGGCACGGGCCCGCCAGGGACTGGAGCGCCAGCCCAACGACTCCGCCCTGAACAACCTGCTCGGGGTGGCCCTCAAAAATCAGGGCCGCTTTGCCGAGGCCCTGGAGGCCCTGGCCCGGGCCCAGAAGGCCGACCCCAAGGGCCTTTCCCCGCTGGTGAACCGCGGCAACGTCTACCTGGCCATGGGCGACGGTCCCAGGGCCCTGGACAGCTTCCGCCGACTGGTCCGGGTCGCCCCCAAGGACCCCGAGCACCAGCGCCTGCTCGGCCTGGCCCTGGAGATGGCCGGCGATAGCGAGCGGGCGCTCCAGGCCCTGGAATTGGCCCGCCGGCTCAATCCGCGCTCGCCCAAGGCCTGGCTCGACGCCGGGCGCATGCTGCGCGACCTGGGGCGCCTGGACGAGGCCCTGGCCCTGGTCGAGCGCGGTCTGGCCGCCGCCGGCCCTGTCCGTGAGCTGGTCTGCGCCAAGGCACACCTGCTGCGGGCCGCCGGCCGCCATCCCCAGGCCCGCGCCTACCTGACCGAGCGCCTCTCCGCTGGGCCCGATGCCGCCTGGCTCCACGACCAACTGGGCCTGACCGCGGCCCCCTTCGACCGGCCCCAGGCCAACCTGCACTGGCGCGAGGCGGTGCGCCTGGCCCCCGGTCACCTGGGTTACCGGGTCGCCCTGGCGGAGAGCCTCGACCGCACCCGCGGCCCCGGCGAGGCGGACAATGTCCAGGCCGCCTACGACCTGGCGCGGGGGTGCGCCGCCGAGGGCGGGGACCTCAAGGCCCAGGCGCGGGTCCTGTGCGGCATCCTGGAGCGCTGCGGCGACTATGCCGCCGCCGACCGGGTCGGTGACTTCGCCAGCCTGGGCCACTACTGGGCGACCCACAACGAGCCCGCGGCCCTGCACCATCAGCTCGCCCGGGTGGAGACCGCGGAGGACCGCCGCCTGCTGGTGGACTTCCACCGTACCTGGGGCCGCACCGTGGATGCCCTGGCCCAGCGTTCGCCCTTGCGCCGCCCGCCCCGGGACCGCTCCCGCGGGCGTATCCGGGTCGGGTTCATGTCCTCGGACCTGCGCGATCACCCGGTCAGCTACTTCGTCCTGCCCCTGCTGGAGGGCTACGACCGCGGCCGGTTCGAGGTCTACTGCTACTCCTGGGCTCGAAACCATGGCCTGGCGCCCGGCCCAGGTCCAGGCGAGCTGGCTGGGCTATCCCCACTCCTGCGGCCTGGGCTCGGTCGATTACATCCTGGTGGACCCCTACCTCAAGCCGCAGGACCCGGCGCTGCTCATCGGTCGCAGGCCCGGTCAATCTGGCCAGCGGCGAGCCCACCACCGTGGCCGAGATCGCCGGGCACCTCGGCCGGCTCGCCGGCCGGCCGGACTTGCTGCGCATCGGCGCCCTGCCTGCCCGTGTCGGTGACCCCCCGGCCATGCTGGCCGACCTGGGCCGACTGCGCCTGGAGGTCGGCTTTCCCCCGGGACTGTCCCTAGCGGATGGGCTGGCGGCTAGCCTCGCCGCCCTCAGGGCCGCCTCGGGCGGCGGCTAGGGCGGGTCCGCCCGAGCCCAGGTCCGGGTGCCATCAATCCCTAGCCGTTGGGCGCAGGCTGATCACAGGCCAGCCCAGCCCTTCGGCGTGGCGGCGCAGTTCCGGGTCCGGGTCCACGGCCACCGGGTGATCGACCCGCTGGAGCAGGGGTATGTCGTTGTGGGAGTCGCTGTAGAAGCTGCTCCCGGCCAGACCCTCCCCGGTCTGCCGGAGCCAGGCCTCCAGGCGCTGGACCTTGCCCTCGCGAAAGGCGGGGGTGCCGGCCACCTCGCCCGTATAGCGCCCGTCGGCCTGTTCCGGCTCGGTGGCGATCAGGTGCGGTATGCCGAAACGCTCGGCTATGGGGGCGGTGACGAAGGCGTTGGTGGCGGTGATCAGCAGCAGCAGGTCCCCGGCGGCCCTGTGGCGCTCCACCAGGGCGCGGGCCTGGCCCAGGATGATCGGGTCGATCTTTTCCGTCAGGAATGCCTCGCGCCAGGCGTGGAGGTCTGGGACCGGGTGGGCCGCCAGGGGCGCCAGGGCGAAGCGTAGGAAGGCGCGGATGTCCAGGCAGCCCTCGCGATAATCGCGGTAGAAGCGCTCGTTCTCCCGCTCGTAGTGGTCGCGGTCCACCAGGCCGCGTTCAACCAGGAATTGGCCCCAGAGGTAGTCGGAGTCCCCGGCGAGCAGGGTGTTGTCGAGGTCGAACAGGGCCAATGGCATGGCGATACCCCTTGGAGCAAGCCCGGCGGCAGTGATGCGTCGGCCTGAAGGCCGATCTCCAGGGGCCGGCGGCGCCCCCGGGGGCCGAGACGATACCGGGAAACTCGTTCATCGGCAAAAGCTTATTGACGCTCCGAGTTGCCGCTGGGGGCGCGGCTGTGGAAGAATGCAGGCGTTTCTGACTGAGCGGGTGGCTCCCCTTGATTGACCTGGACGGCTTCCGGCCTAACGTCGGCATCATCCTCTGCAACAAGGAGCGCAGGCTCTTTTGGGGCAGGCGTGTCGGCCAGAACGCCTGGCAGTTCCCTCAGGGCGGCATACAAGGGGACGAGACCCCGGAGCAGGCCATGTTCCGGGAGCTCGAGGAAGAGGTCGGGCTGCGCCCCGAGCAGGTGCAGTTGCTCGGCTGCACCAGCCGCTGGCTGCGCTACCGCCTGCCCAAGCGTTTCATCCGCCGCCATTGCGGACCCGTGTGCATTGGCCAGAAACAGATCTGGTTTATGCTGCGGGTCAATTGCGAAGAGACCGCCTTCTGCCTGGACGCCACGGACAAGCCCGAGTTTGACCAATGGCGCTGGGTGAAATACTGGCAGCCCCTGCGGGAGGTGGTCTACTTCAAGCGCCGGGTCTACCTACATGCCCTGCAGGAACTGGCGCCCCTGCTGTACCCGGACGGCCTGCCGACGGCCCAGCCGCGCCCCAAGGCCGCGGCGCCCGTCGCCCAACCCGTCGTTGCACAGTCGGCCCAAGGGCCGGCCTGATTCCGAGCCAGATTTTGGGCCGGAACGGCCCCGCCGGGGCGCCCACGCTGGCAACGGCCCCCAGGCGCCCCCAGTTACCCAACCCCCAGGGCAGAGTCGCGAACGCCTAGACCCGGCCCCGGGGCCTGCCGCCCCCACACGCAGTCCCGACGGGAGCCATGCTCGAGCACCTGCGCCGCATCGTTCAAGAGGTCAACGACGCACCCGACCTGGAGCGGGCCCTCGACGTCATTGTGCGGCGGGTCAAACAGGTAGTGCGGGCGGACGTGTGCTCCGTCTATCTCACCGACTTCGACGCCCGCCAGCACGTCCTGCAGGCCACCGACGGGCTGCGCCCCCAGGCCGTGGGCCGGGTGCGCATCCCCTTGCACCGCGGCCTGGTGGGCTGGGTCAGCGAGCGCGCCGAGCCCATCAACCTGGACGACGGCTCCATCCACCCGCGCTACCTGCGCGTCACCGAGACCGGCGAGGAGCGCTTCCGCGGCTTCCTCGGGGCACCCATCATCCAGAACCGCAAGGTCCTGGGGGTCCTGGTGCTGCGCCGCCACGAGGCGCAGCGCTTCGGTGAGGACGAGGTCAATCTGGTCCTGACCCTGGCCTCCCAACTCGCCGGGGCCATCACCTTTGCCCGCGCCAGCGGCGAACTCGCCCGACTCCAGGAGGGGGGCCTGCCCGCCCACTTCCTGGCCGGGGTGCCGGCCTCCCCGGGCATCGCCATCGGCACCGCCGTGGTGGTCTACCCCCCGGCGGACCTGGACGCGGTCCCGGACCGCCCGGCCACCGACCCCGAGGCGGAGGCCGAGGCCTTCCGCAGCGCCCTGTCCGACGTGGCCGAGGAGATCGAGCGCTTCGCCATCCGCACCGCCTCCCTGCTGCGCCCGGAGGATCGCGCCCTGTTCGACGCCTGGCAGCTCATGCTGGAGAGCGACACCCTGGTGGACGG
>DYRB01000231.1:0-1875 GCA_020718945.1 Lamprocystis purpurea
CTTCATCGCCGCGGAGAAGGTCCAGATGGAGGACGACATCACCGCCTCGGTGGTGGTCCCGGCGGGCTACGTGAACGGCTGCGCGGCGGCGGTCCTGGAGAGCGGCCACAGCGTCAAGCTGGCCAAGAACTGCGAATACCGCCTGTTCCAGCGCCCGGACGATGCGATCATCCCGGGCTTCGACAAGCAGACCGAGCTGGAAATGGCCCAGGCGGGCAACTTCATGGCCAACTACGAGCCGCTGCGGGGCGAGACATTGGCGGAGGTAGTGGACGACGTCCTGACCCTGTCGAAGTTCACCGCCCCCATGCGCGAGCGCCTGGAGCAGGCGGCCCGCGACGGCGTAACGGTAGTCTCCTCCGCCCATCCCCGGTTGGTGGACGGCAAGCCGTCCAAGAACCCGAGGTACTTGCAGGTACGCCCGGACCTGGTCAACCCGGTGCGCCGGTACGTCGCCGAGGTCGGGGCGCGCTTCCATCGCAAGCTGCCCCTGGGGGCCCCGGTGTGCACCCCGGTGGACGCGGTCCTTACGGGCCGACGCAACAACCCGCCGGAGCCCGGCATCCGCGCCCTGGCGGTCTACAACCCGATCCATTATCAGGAACTGCCCGAGCTGTTCATGGACTTCGTCTGCTCCCTGACGGGCAAGTCCCCCTCCACCACCGGGGCCGGCAGCGAGGGGGCCCTGACCAAGGCCCCCTTCAATGCCCTGCGCCCGACCGTGGACCTGAACAATGCCCTGGTCTCCTACATCCTCACCGGCTACGCGGGCTTCTCCAGCTCCGCCGGGCACATAGGCCCGGACCTCAAGGTCAACCACGACGTCTCCCTGCTCATCCCGGAGATCTGGGCGCGGCTGTCGGAACAAGAGCGCGACCCCCGCTACCTGATCGCCAAGGACTACCTGGAGGCGGTCCCGGACTTCGAGTACCAGGGCCGCACCGTGCTGGGCAGTCGGCTGGGCTACCGCATCACCGAGCGCTTCGTCGCCCACATCCTGGGCAAGATCTTCGACAACCCCCAGGCGGTGTTCAACGCCGCCATCCTCCGCCCGGAGACCCAGGACCTGGCGGTGTTCGTCGATGGGGTGGAGAACATCTGCGAGGCCCAGGAGCGGGTCGCCCGGCGCTATATCGAGGACGGCAGCATCGAGGACGCCTGCCCGCCGCTCAAGGCGCTCCTGTACATCATGGCCGAGGGGCACTACCAGGACCGGCAGGTCCAGGACCCGGCCATCCGCGCCCTGTTCACCCGCGAGGCCCTGCTCGCCTCGGACTGGTACCAGGAGCGCCTGGAGGTCCAGCAGGCCCGGGACATCCAGCTCGCCCGGCGCCTGGTGGTGAGCGTCCAGCAGTTCCTGGAACTGCGCCACTACGCCGACGAGGCCGACCGGCTTGACGCCGCCGCACGCCTGGAGCGGGCCAAGGCCCGTCTGGCCACGGTGCAAGACCCGGCCTATCTGGAGGCCCTGGTGGGGACCCTGGGGGCGGACCCCCTGCAGCCCGCCCGGGAGACCCTGCTCGAGGCGCAGCGCCAGGCGGCTTGAGGGGTTGGGGTGCCGCGGGTCTCAATCCGGGACACGGATTGGGACCGGTTGAGGGATCCTGGATTGACCGGTTCGGGCGCAAACTGTGCAAACTTCCGCCAATGGATCAGTCGGTTAGGCAAAGTCTCCAGGTCTCCCACGGGGTGAACCGGAGACCGACACCAAGCCCCTGACCATTTGCGTCCATTTGCGTCCATTTGCGTTCATTTGCGGCTGGACTCCTCATTCTTTGGGATGCGCCTTGCGCCGCGGTAAGGGCCCGGTAAAATCCCTGGGAAGCCGGGCCCCGACGCGCGTCAGGGGACCGGCGTCCTGGCCGCTGATCCCGG
>DYRB01000231.1:1975-5515 GCA_020718945.1 Lamprocystis purpurea
GGAAGCCGGGCCCCGACGCGCGTCAGGGGACCGGCGTCCTGGCCGCTGATCCCGGCCGAACCATTCGCGCGACCACCAGCGGGGGAACCATGGGTCAGGAACTGTACAACGACGGCTCACACATCTGTGTGGTGTTTCGCGACCTGGTGACGGGCGAGGCGGTCCAGGCCAATCAGGTCATGATCTTCGATCACGACCACGCGGCCCTGCTCGACCCGGGCGGCGAGTTGACCTACACCCGGCTGTTCATGGCCATGAGCCACTACATGAACGTCAAGCACCTGGACTATGTGGTCGCCTCCCACCAGGACCCCGACATCGTCGCCTCGGTCAACAAGTGGCTGGTGGGCACCGACTGCAAGGTGGTTGTCCCGGCCCTGTGGGAGCGCTTCATCCCCCACTTCACCCGCCCGGGCAAGCTGGAGGGGCGAGTCATCGCCATCCCGGACGGGGGGCTCAACCTGGCCCTGGGCGGCATACGCCTCCAGGCCCTGCCGGCCCACTTCCTGCATGCCGAGGGCAATTTCTCCTTCTACGACCCCTTGAGCAAGATCCTGTTCTCCGGGGACATCGGTGCCAACCTGCCGCCGTCGGACACTCTGGACGACCCGGTCAAGCGCCTCGCCGACATCCTGCCCTACATGGAAGGCTTCCACCGGCGCTACATGAACGCCAACCGGGTGTGCCGCTTCTGGGTCAACATGATCCGCACCCTCGATGTGGAGTCCATAGTCCCCCAGCACGGGCGGGCCATGAAGGGCAAGAAGGTGGTGGCGGAGTTCCTGACCTGGCTGGAGGGCCTGGAATGCGGGACCGACCTGGTCACCCAGGACGCCTACCGGGTCCCGTCCATGAGCCGGTGACCCGCGGCCAATCTTCAGGGACAAAAAAAGAGGCCCATGGTGACATGGGCCTCTCTTCTGTTGGCCGGGACCCGCGGCGCGGGTCCCGACTGGGGCTCAGCGGTGGGAGCCGACGATCTCGTGGGCCAGGTCCACCACGCGGGTCGCCATCTCGGCGTACTCGTGGCGGTAGGTGGACAGCAGGCCCTCGGAGGAGGCCCAGTAGTCCTTGCCCGTCACGCCGTTCTCGTGCTCATAGGCGATGAACTGCTTCTGCATATCGAGCATCTTCTCGATCAGTTCCTGCTTCTCTTTCTTCAATGCTGCGATGTCGCTCATAGGAGTCTCCGAGCCAGGGTGGGTGTGCCGCAACGGGGGGGGGGAATCAGTGCTTACGGAATTGTTAATATACCACGGCCACTCCGATCAGCGTCAAGGCGTGCTCAGCAGCAGCAGTTCCAAATTTGGGGGCCAGATCGGTGCCCGTGGGAGCGGCGCCTCGCCGCGACGGACTCGCGTGGTGGCCAGCGGGCTCGCTGCGCTTCGCCCGGTCGCGCCGAGGCGGCGCTCCCACGGTGTTTCCGTCCGCGGTGCCAGATGTTGCTCTCAAATTTGGAATTGCTGGCTCAGCAGCCCAGCCCTGAAGCATGAACCTGTCCCCTGGGCAGGGCGCCTTGGCGCCCTGCCCTAGTACCCCGCCGTCCCAGGTCTAGCGCATGAGCCCGAAGCGCTTGAGATCTGCTTCGATCTTTCCGATCACCTTCTGGCTCAGGTCGTCCTTCTTGAAACGGGCCACCAGGCGTGCCCCCTGCCGGACCAGGAGGTTGTTCTTAGCGAAGTACTGGTCCACCAGCCGGTCCAGCACCAGGCCCAGGCGCCGTTCGATGGCCTTGGTCAGCGTCGCGAGTTCGCCGGCACCGTAGCTCGGCCAGGGCAGGGCCTCGCAGGGGACCTGTGCGGTTCCAACCCGCGGGATGATGGGCAGCAGTCGTACCCCGTCGCGCACTTGAGGGGCACCCTTGGCGTCGCGCACGCAGTGGGCCTCTTTCAGGGCCTCGGGCCAGTCGGTGAACAGCGGATTGGTCTCCGGCAGAACCAAGTGGTCCTTGAGGAATTTCTGGGCATTGCGCCGACCGAGGAAGAAGTCGTGACGGCGGAAGGCGTGGCTCAGAAAACCGCTGAATCCGCCCAGGGCCCCGCAGGCGATGGGGAAGGGCGACCCGTCGCGGGACGGGGCGATCATGAAGCGGGAGTAGGTCTTCTCGTGGGCGGCGAGCATGAGTTCGTCGGGCTTGAAGCGGGTCTGGTTCTTCAGGGCGCCGAACAGCTTCATCACGATGCCGAAGATGTCCGCGTCGGGCTCGTACTTGGGATCGAACAGGGGCTCGCTCGGGAAGGGGTCGATCATGAGCACCGCCCGGTGGGCCTCGTCGCCCCCGCGCGGGTTGCGGCCCCCGGGACCGGCAAGTACCTGGCGGGCCAGTTCCATGGGCTCATTGTTCATTACCCCGCCGTCCACGCACAGGAAGCGGTATTTGTAGTCGGCGGGCAACTGGCCCCAGTCCACCGGGATGCACCTCGACTCGGTGCACTGGCAACGGCCGTCCGGGCCCGGGGTGCCGTCCAGGGGGATGGGCCAGAGGCGGCGACTGTAGCAGTCGTCGTCCCCCGGGTGCCGGAAGTCGTGCCCCAGCACCTGGGGGGCCAGGCCCACCGGGAAGGCGCTGGAGGCCAGCGCCGCCAGTTTGAGGTCGCGTCCCTCCGGTGCCGTGGGCAGGCCGCCCCAGGGGAGGTAGGTCACATCCCCGTCCGGCCCTTTGCCGCTGTCGTTCAGGCAGAAGTGGGCGAAGTCCGCGTGCAGGGACATGGTGTGGGAGCCCCGGCTCATGCCTGCGTCCAGGGGGATGGCGTAGGGGACCCCGCGCAGATTGGTCACGGTGAGCAGGAGGTGGAAGTCCTCCGCCAACCAGGGCCGGCGGGTCTTGCGGGGGGTCACCGCCAGGCCCAGGTCGGCGATCTCGCGCAGTATGGTCGAGTCCAGCAGGGAGACCACCGGGGCGCCTGGCGCCTTCAGGTCCCGGTCTCCGAGCAGGTCCTTGATGTCAGTGCGGTCCACCCAGGCGTCGTAGAGCTTGTTGCGGCCTCTCAGGCGTGCGGCGTCCGCGGGCGTGGCGATGGGCGGCTGGTCCGACCCCAGGGCCCCGGCGGCCAGGGCCGCGGTGACTGCCCCGGCGGAGGCCCCGGCAAAGACCTTGAGCCTGACCTCGTGGGGCGGCACCGCCTCCCCGGCGGCCTTGGCCGCATACCAGGCGTCCAGTGCCTGGACCAAATAGTCCAGCACACCGCCCGTATAGGCCCCCGCCGACACGGCCCCGGCACCCACCAATCCGATCTCGAAGGGCTTAGTCCCCATGGCTCCGTACCTCTTTTTGGTTGAAGGCAATATTGCGGCGCTGGCGTACCGGGGACTGATTGGCCCCTGTCGGCCCGGGCTCGGCCGGCCGGATCAAACCTGGGACACCGGCCACCACTGGGGTCATCCCCGCGAGGCGCCAGTGTAAACGACACCGAATACTGGGCAAATCAACCCGAGGCCCGGTCTGCTCGGCAAGGACGCCCAGACAAAAAAGGCTATGTCTCCATTTAGGTGTTGGTCCGACCGGGAGGCCCACCGTGGGAGCGCCGCCTCGGCGCGACC
>DYRB01000232.1:0-3772 GCA_020718945.1 Lamprocystis purpurea
CCCACGGTGTTTCCGGCCGCTGCGCCAGGTGTTGGTCTCAAATTTGGAATTGCTGTGGCCCGATGGCCCGGTAGACCAGGACCTCCGGGCGCGACACCCCGGCGGCCAAGGCCCTGTCCAGTTCGACCTCGGCGGCGGCCCCCTGGCCGGGGTCCAGGTAGACCCGGGCGAGCGGGACCCGGGCCTGACCGGCATTCGGGTCGGCCTGAAGCGGGCCTTTAAGGGGTGGTAGCGCCGACGCCTGGGAAGGCCCTGGGGCCGGCGCCGTCGGGCGGGTCAGGTGCCCCGGGGCGGGTTGTCGGGCTTGGACCTCTTCGGCGGGGCCAGCCCCGCCTGGGTGGCAGCGGTGGGCTTGCGCCGCTTGCCGACGTCCTTGCGATCACGCACCCGGTCCTTGGGGCGCTCGGCCTCTCTCTTGGCCGCCGCCTGGGCCTTGGCGGCCTTTTCGGATCGGGCCGCCTGGGCCGCCTTGGCGTGACCCTTGCGCCGGGTGGGGCCCTGGAAGCGCGATTCCAACCCCTTGATGGTCCGGGGCTGGAACTCCAGGCGGAGATAGCGGGCTATGCCCTCGACCCGGTTCCACTCCAGGGAGTTGACCAGGGTGATGGCCACCCCGTGCTCCCCGGCCCGCCCGGTGCGCCCGGTGCGGTGCAGGTACTCATCCCCCGTGCGCGGCGGGTCCAGGTTGATCACCAGCCCCACCCCGGGGACATCCAGACCCCGGGCGGCCAGGTCCGTGGCGATGAGGATGGGGACCTCGCCGCGGTGGTACAGCCCCATGACCCGGTTGCGCTCGCGCTGCTCCATCTCGCCGTTCAGGACCAGCACCCGCTGGCCGCGGCCGATGAGGAAGTTGCCCAGGGCGACGGTGCGCTCCCGGGTGTTGGCGAAGACCAGGGCCTTGTCGAAGGGCTCGTGCTCCAGCAGCCACAGGAGCTGCAATTCCTTGTGCTCGGGTTCGTCGCTGAGCAGGATCTGGTGATCTATGTCCGGGTGCTGCTCGCGCACCGGGTTGATGACCAGGGTCTGGGGGTCACGCAGCAGGGGCCCGGTGATGCCCGCCAGGCCCTTGTGGTGCAGGGTGGCGGAGAACAGCAGGGACTGCCGGTTGGGGTTGCAGCGCCCGATGATGGTCAGCACATCGTCGGCGAAGCCCATGTCCAGCATCCGGTCGGCCTCGTCCAGGACCAGGATCTCCAGGTCCCCCAGCTCCACCTCGTCGCCCCCCTCCAGGTGCTCCAGGAGCCGCCCCGGGGTGGCGACCAGGATCTCCGGGTTCTTGCGCAGGGTGGCGATCTGGTGCGACTTGGCCTCGCCCCCGGTGATGACCCCGGCGGTCAGGCGGGTGAAGCTCCCCAGGCGCATGAACTGGATGTAGACCTGGCGGGCCAGTTCCCGGGTCGGGACCAGGATCAGGGCACGGGTGGCACTGGCCCGGGATCTGTTGTCCACGAAGCGCTGCATCATGGGCAGCAGGAAGGCGGCGGTCTTGCCCGAGCCGGTGGCGGCGGAGACCAGCAGGTCCGCCCCCTCCATGGCCAGCGGTATGACCTGCTGCTGGACCGGGGTGGGGGTCTCGTAGCCCTCCTTGACCAGGCCGCGGTGCAGCTCGTCGGGGAGGAGTAAATCGGCGAATTGGATAGTCATGGGCGGCAAGTCTAACCGGCTTCGCGGACCGCCAGGGCCACCGTGTAGTGGGGCCCCTGCTTGAGCTTGTCGTAATTGCCGAACACCTCCCCCAGGTTGCGCTTCATGTACTGACGCAACCCATTGATGGTGACCACATAGAGCCGTCCGCCGGGCTTGAGCCGTGCCCAGGCGTCGTGGAGCAGTATGGCCAGCAGTTCCTTGCCCACCTTGGCCGGGATGTTGCTCGCGATCAGGTCGAAGCGCAGGGCCGGGTCTACCTGGGCGAAGCCATTGCTCAGTTGCGCCCGGGCATTGCCCAGGCGGTTGCGGGCGGCGTTGCGGTTGGCGTAGTCCACGGCGATGAAGTCCTTATCCACCATGAGCGTCTGGCCGCCGGGGGCCAGCGCCGCCAGGGCCAGGCCGATGGGCCCGTAGCCGCAGCCCAGATCCAGGCAGTCGTCCGTCGGTGCGACCTCCAGGTGGTCGAGCAGCAGGCGCGTCCCCTCGTCGATCTCCCGGGGGGAGAAGATGCCCCAGGTGCTGTAGAGGTGCAGGGTGCGCCCGCCCAGCTCGACGCTGAAGTCGATGTCGGCGCGCAGGCGGTCGAGCTGGTCCTTAGTGAGCATGGGGGCTTCCGCGGTTGGGCTGGGGTGGGTGGGCGGCGTTGTCGGGGATTCCGGACGCCCGACAGGATGTCCGATCCGGGGCTTAGGCTCAACTGCGGCTGCCCTGCGGACTGCGCATGGACTCCCCGACGGGGCTGGATTAAGGTGCACCCCGACCCCAGTCAGGGCCATCTGCCAGGCCGGCCTGACCCCTAGCGTACCCAGTCCCCGAGGAACCCGAACCATGTGCCTAGCCGTACCCGCCCGGGTCGTAGCCATAGACCCCGCCACCGACACGGCCACCGTGGCCCTGGGGGCCGTGACCAAGGACGTGTCCCTGGCCCTGGTCGATGGCTTGGAGCCCGGGGACTATGTCCTGGTCCATGTGGGCTATGCGCTGAGCCGCATCAGCCCGGAGGAGGCCGAGAAGACCCTGGCCCTGATGGCCGAGGTGGCCCGATTCGCGGAGCCCGAGGCCCAGGGGGACGCGCCATGAAGTACGTGGAGGAGTTCCGCGACCAGGCCCTGGCCCGCAACCTGGCCGCGGCCATCGCCGCCGAGGCCGACCCCGGGCGCCAATATCGACTGATGGAGTTCTGCGGCGGCCACACCCACGCCATATTCCGCTACGGGGTGCAGGACCTGATGCCCCCCAACCTGCACTTCATCCACGGCCCCGGCTGCCCGGTGTGCGTCCTGCCCATAGCCCGCATCGATCAGGCCATAGCCCTGGCCCTGGACCAGGGGGTGACGCTCTGCACCTACGCCGACCTGATGCGCGTCCCCGGCAGCGAGCGGCGCAGCCTGATCAAGGCCAAGGCCGCTGGGGCCGACGTGCGCATGGTCTATTCGACCCAGGATGCACTGGCCATTGCCCGCGCCGAGCCGGCCAAGCAGGTGGTCTTCTTCGCCATCGGCTTCGAGACCACCACCCCGCCCACCGCGGTGGCCCTGCGCCAGGCCCGCGCCGAGGGGCTCGGCAACTTCTCGGTGTTCTGCAACCACGTCCTGACCCCGCCGGCCCTGAGCGCCATCCTGGCCAGCGACGGCACCGACGGGGTGCGCATCGACGGCATCCTGGGCCCCTCCCATGTCAGCACTGTGATCGGCTCGGACGCCTACGCCTCGGTCCCGGCGACCTACCGCAAGCCCCTGGTCATCGCCGGCTTCGAGCCCCTGGACGTGATGCAATCCGCCCTGATGCTGGTACGCCAACTCAACGCTGGGCGCTGCGAGGTGGAGAACCAGTACACCCGGGCTGTCACGCCGCAAGGCAACCGCAAGGCCCAGGCCCTGATGGCCGAGACCTTCGCCCTGCGCGACTCCTTCGAATGGCGCGGCCTCGGGCACTTGCCCGCCAGCGCCCTGAAGATTGCCCCGGCCTACGCCGACCTGGACGCCGAGCTGCGCTTCCCCGTGCCCCTGGGCCCAGGGCACGAGGTCAAGGGATGCGAGTGCCCGTCGGTGCTGCGCGGGGTCAAGACCCCGGTGGACTGCAAGCTCTTCGGCACCGTCTGCACCCCGGAGAACCCCATGGG
>DYRB01000232.1:3872-5465 GCA_020718945.1 Lamprocystis purpurea
GGCACCGTGGACCTGTCCCACGGCAGCGGCGGCCGGGCCATGGCCCAGCTCATCGAGGAGCTGTTCCACCGCCACTTCGACAACGACCTGCTGCGCCAGGGCAACGACCAGGCCGCCTTCGACCCGCCCCCCGGGCGCCTGGTCATGAGCACCGACGGCCATGTGGTCGCGCCGCTCTTTTTCCCCGGCGGGGACATCGGCTGCCTGTCCGTCCACGGCACCATCAACGACGTGGCCATGGCCGGGGCCAGGCCCCTGTACCTGGCCGCCGGCTTCATCCTGGAGGAGGGGCTGCCGCTGGCCGACCTGGACCGCATAGTCGCGAGCATGGCGCGGGCCGCCCGGGAGGCCGGGGTCCCGGTGGTCACCGGCGACACCAAGGTGGTGGAGCGCGGCAAGGCCGACGGCTGCTTCATCACCACCACCGGGGTCGGCGTGGTCCCCCCCGGGGTGAACATCTCCGGCGACCGGGCCAGGCCCGGGGACAGCATCCTGGTCAGCGGGACAATGGGGGACCACGGGGTGGCGGTGATGTCCAAGCGCGAGAACTTGGGCTTCGGCACCGACATCCTCTCCGACACCGCCGCCCTGCACGGCCTGGTGGCGGCCATGGTGGAGGCGGTCCCCGGCATCCGCTGCCTGCGCGACCCCACCCGCGGGGGCCTGGCCACGACGCTCAACGAGCTGGCCCGCCAGTCCGGGGTCGGCATGCGCATCCGCGAAGAGGCCATCCCCATCCGCCCCGATGTCCAGGCCGCCTGCGAACTACTCGGGCTCGACCCGCTGTATGTGGCCAACGAGGGCAAGCTCATCGCCATCTGCCCCCCGGAGGACGGCCTGACCCTGCTGGCCGCCATGCGCGCCCACCCCCTGGGCCAGCAGGCGGCAATCATCGGCGAGGCGGTCGCAGACCCGCACCAGTTCGTGCAGATGCAGACCCGATTGGGCGGCGGGCGCATCGTCGATTGGCTGGCGGGGGAGCAGTTGCCGAGGATTTGCTGACCACATCTCCAAGGGCCAGGCCCCGGGTTTGCAGTCCTCGGGTCCCTCACCCGGGCTGGCATCGGCATTCCTCGGCTCACTCGGACCTCAACCATGGACACCATTCGCCTGTCGAAGAAAGGCCGGGGCGTCATACCCGGCGCCATGCGCACCCGTCATGGCTGGGAGTCCGGCACCGAACTCATCATCGAGGACCAGGGGGACGCCCTGGTGCTGCGGGCGGCCAAGCCCTTTGCGACCACCCGGGTCGAGGACGGCCTGGGGTGCGCCGGCTATCGGGGCCCGGCGAAGAGCCCGGAGGAGATGGGTGCCGGGATCGACGCCTGCCTGCGCCGGGGCTGGGTGGCGGAGGACGAGGCGTGAAAGCAGTTCCGCGCACAGTACGAGGCCAACGCGGTCGGGGTGACGCGCTTCGGGCTGCCCCAGCATGCCTTCCGATGAGACGGGTCGGATGCCGCAAGCCCCGGATTCACCAATGCATCGCCGGCCAGCGGCGCATCACTGCGGCCGACGTGCAGCGGGCACAGGCCCATGGATAGGCTATGTCTGCATTAGGTGTTGGTTCGACCGGGAGGCCGACCGTGGGAGCGC
>DYRB01000233.1 GCA_020718945.1 Lamprocystis purpurea
GTGGGCCTGCCCGCGGGGGTCTCTTTGTTTCCGCTGTGGCCCGGGCCTTTCCGGCAACCCCCTGGCCCCGGTCGGGCTGAAGCCCGACCTACTATCGATCAGGAGCCCCCAGTGTCTGCCCATACCTTCGCCATGGCCGCCTTGGCGGCGGCCGTATTTCTAACCCCGCTGGTCTACGCCGATCCTGCCTTGCCCGACGCCCAGGCCCTGATCGCTGCCGGCGAGGCCCAGCTTGCGCAGGGCAAGGCCGAGGAGGCGATCACGACCCTGCAACAGGCGGTGGCGGCCGATCCCAAGTCCAGCCTGGCCCATTTGCGCCTGGGCGGGGCCCGCCTGATGCGCCAGGAGAACAGGGCGGCCATCGCGGACTTCCGCAACGCCATCGGGGCCGATCCCAACAACGCCGATGCCTTTGTCGGCATGGCCGTCGCCTACCTGCACAGCGGTGACTATGCCCTGGCCCGGGCCGCCCTGGGGGAGGCCAAGCGGGTGGCCCCGGCCAAGGCGGCGGAGATCGACCGGGTGCTGTCCTACCTGGACGAGCGCGAGGGCGCCGCTGGTCCCGCCAGTCACTGATCCTGGAAAGAGGAGTTCGGCCGCAAATGAACGCAAATGGACGCAAATGGATCAGTCAGTTAGGCAAAGTCCGCAGGTCATCCCTAGGGTGAGCCGGAGACCGCCACGAAGTCCCTGTTCATTTGCGTCCATTTGCGTTCATTTGCGGCTCAACTGCTTTTCTTAGGCTGACTACCTCGGCCAGGGCCTCCCACGGATCAGCCCCCGGCCCCCAGGAACAGCTCGTCGAGGTAGCGGGCCACCGCCTCCTCGGCGTTGCTGCCTATGACCTCCTGCCCGTCCAGGGCGGCCTTGAGGCGCGGGTCGGCATTGCCCATCAGCACCCCCTTGCCCACGTCGCGCAGCAGTTCCAGGTCGTTCATGCCGTCGCCGAAGGCGATGACATCCGCTGCCGTCAGGCCCAGCCCGTCCAGCACCCGCCCCAGGGCGGCCCCCTTGGATACGCCCGCGGCCATGACCTCCAGGGTCACGGGTAGGGAGAAGGTGGTTGCCAGGCGCCCCGGGCAGCGCTCCTGGATCAGGGCGTCCAGGTCCTCCAGGCGGCGGTGGTCGTCGCTGAAGAAGAACGCCTTGAGGATCGGCTGGGGCTCGCAGGCGGCGAAGTCCACCACCCGGTAGGCGAAGCCCGACTCCTGGTGATAGGTGAGCAGGTAGGGCTCGGGGCGCTCCACCAGCCAGTCGTGGATGCGATAGAGGTTCTTGTGTACTCCATCGAAGGCGGGGTCCTGGAGCAGGAACTCCAGGCAGCCGGGGTCCAGGGCCTGGCACTGGAGGAGGTTGCCGGCGGCGTCATGCACCGCCGCCCCGTTGGAGGAGATCAGGCCGCTGCCGGCGCCCAGGCCGGTGGACAGGCCGTGCAGGTCGCCGAAGTGGCGCCCGGAGGCGAGCATGAGCTCGACGCCCAGGTCTTGCAGGCGCCCCAGGACATCGCGGGTGTAGTCCCCGAGGCGGTGGTGGGGATTGAGCAGGGTGCCGTCGAGGTCGCTAACGACGAGGCGATACATGGGGGTCCCCCTGTGGGTCTGGTGAGGGTGCAGCATGGTGTATGGGGCGGGTTGGAGTCAAAGGCGCCGCGCCCTGCGGCTGCCGTCCGCCCCCTTCTCCCGCTGGGCGGGAGAGGGGTAAGGAGATCGGGGGGCGGGTCTAGGTTCCATGAGCGACCGTGATTTTCACAGATGAGCCCAATTCTTTCCTCGGTGCGAGCCCCCAACCGTGGGAGCGCCGCCCTCGGCGCGATGCAGCGTCTTCCAGCAGATTCTCTGGAAGACGCCCGGGCGCGGCGAGGCGCCGCTCCCACAGGATGGCCGGCAACGCCTCGTCCGTCTGCGGCCTCGCTAGGTACTGTCCCTCCGTGCCCCGGCACCCATCAGGGGTGCGGCACGACCTGGAGCAGGGCCTCGATGACCCGGTCTACATCGTCCAGCGAGTGGAACAGGTGGGTGGAGACGCGCAGCGGGGAGGAGTAGGTCCCAGCGGCCGCATTCTGGCTCGGGTCGGTGCCCAGGGCGTGGGGCACCGAGTTGTTGCGGATGACGATGTTGTGGTTCGCCCGCATAGCCGTCACCGCGGCCCCGGAGGCGGTCCTCTGGGCGCTGGACTGGGCCGAGGTCAGGGGGGCGTTGTAGTCGTAGCCCGGCGAGAAGGGGTTGAAGGAGGTCAGGCCGGTGCGCCCGGCGGTCTCCGCTGGGTCGTCGTAGGGAATGGACAGGCACTGGGGCCCCAGATGTCCACCATGCGGGCGCGCAGGTACTGGGCCAGGGAGACGATGTAGCCCTCGATCTCCTGGCGGCCCCACTCGTCCCATAGGGTGCAGCACTGGGTGAGGGCCTTCTGGGTTGGCCGGCTGCCGTTGCCGATGAGTCGCAGCACCGAGGCGATGTTGTGGGCCGGGTTGCGCACCCCATTGGCCAGGATGCCAGCGGCGCCGTACAGCAGGGAGATCCTTGGCCGGCAGGCGCGCCCCGGTCAGGTAGATGGGCGAGGAGAACAGGATCGCCTTGGTGTTGGGGGTCAACTGGGCGGCGAAACGGTCCAGGACCTCTTGGTCGCTGTAGGCGTCGTTGGTGGGCAGGTTGACGGTCTTGATCACCACGCCGTAACGGTCCCGGAGCAGCTTGTAGACGGAGATGCCGGCGTCCTCTTCCATATTGGTGGTGATGACCTCGTCACCGTCGCCACACCCTCGGCATTGAATCCGGCCGTGAATTGATTGTTGTTTTGCACGATCTGGGCCCTCGTCGGTGGGTTGGCTGTATGCCGCCCCGGAAGGTCCGCGCCGACCTAGAGCAGCCGCTTCTGTTGCTCGCGTTGCAGTCCCAGGGCCTGGGCGGCGAGCTTCAGGGCTTGATCGGCGAAGCTGTCCAGGTCGCCCCAGCGGTCGGCGGTGTCCATGACCTCGGACATGGCCTCGTTGATCAGGCGCAGGCGGTAATTGCCCTGGGCCGATTCCTTGGGCGGGGTCGCCTCGCAGGTGACATAGAGGGTCGGGGTGCGCTCCCCGCCTGGGACCATGGCGAGGATGAATCGGTAACGGCGCGGGTCGCTGCTCTCGATTTCACCCAGCACAGTAGCGGCATAGTCGCCGACCTGGTAGCGGCGTTTGGGGATGGCGGTGGCGATGTTGGGCCTGTCCTGCATGGCGGTCCTCAAAGCAAATGGTGGGGGGCGAAGGAGTATTGTCCAACACAATTCCAGTGGATCGCTTTACCCAATACTGCGAGCCCTTTGGGGTCGTCAGGCTGCCGTCCATGGCCCTGGGTCCCGGCATCCTGCCGGGACGACGGATTCGCGGATTTCACTGAACCGCGCTGCCAGATCGGGGGGCCAGGACGGTCAGGCCAATGGACTGGGCGGCAACAGCTCCGCGGGTGTACTCGCGGCCAAGCCCCTACTCCGGGGTGACCACCCCGCGCACCAGTTCCGAGACCTCCTGGTCCAGGGCCAGGGCTATGTCCCGTCCTGGGCTGCCCTCGGCCATGGCCGAGAGCTTGGGCCACAGGACCGTGGTCCGCCCATCGCGGGCGTAGACCGTCAGGTGCAGGGGGCAGAGGCCGACCAGATCGGGGTCCAGGTTGGTGAGTTGGTTGGTCCACCAGAGGCTGCAGAAGACCATGGACTTGATGGTGGTGAGCTTGTTCCGGTTGTAATCGGTGCCCCAGTCCTCGGCGAACTTCTCTATGCGGCTGCCCATGTCGGCCTCGAACACCACCCAGAACTTGGCGCCTTCGAGGGCGTTGTGGATGTGGTCGTAGACCTGGTCCGCGGGTTCCTTGGTGGTCAGGGTGTGGACCCCGGCCGGGTCGGCGAGGGTCAGGGCTGGGACCAGGAGCAGCAATCCGGCGAGCCAGGGTTTCATAGGGATCTCTCCAGAACCTGTTGGGAATGGGGCATGGGTGGCGGCTGGGCGCCCGCCTGGGGGCGACCTAGGTATTTTACCTAGGCATGTTACCAGGATTCGACGCCTGCCCGATTCTCGCGGACCCTTCGATTCAGGCGCCGCCCAAGGGCCCGTGGCGGAAGCAGTCGCGGGTGTGGTCGTTGACCACCCCCACGGCCTGCATCAGGGCATAGCAGATGGTGCTGCCGACGAAGCGGAATCCCAGCCCCTTGAGGGTACGGCTCAGGGCGTCGGACTCGAGGGTGCGGGCGGGCAGATCGGCGAGACTGGCCCGGGCGTTCTGGCGCGGCGCCCCGGCGACGCTGGCCCACAGCAGCCCGTCCAGGGACTGGCCTCGGTCATGGAGGTCGAGCAGGGCCCGGGCGTTGGAGACCGTGGACTGGACCTTGAGGCGGTTGCGCACTATGCCGGGGTCGGTCAGGAGGGTGGCGATGTGCGCCTCATCGAAGCGGGCGACGCGCTCCGGGTCGAAGCCCTCGAAGGCGCGGCGGTAGCCCTCGCGCTTGCGCAATAGGGTCAGCCAGCTCAGGCCCGCCTGGGCCCCCTCCAGGGTCAGCATTTCGAACAGGTGCCGCTCGTCGTGGTTGGGGACGCCCCACTCCAGGTCGTGGTAGGCGCGATACAGGGGGTCGTCGCCCGCCCAGGTGCAGCGGATGGGCTCGGCGCTCATTGGGGCAGCCGGTCGAGTATGCCGAACAGGGCGGCGTTGATGCGGGCGTAGTCCGCCGGGGTTGCCGCCAGCATGGTGGCGGCGTCCTGAACCCAGGGACCGGGGCGGATCTCGTCGGCGCAGTGGTGCACCAGGGCGGCGAGGCTCTCCGGGGTGGTCTCCAGGTGGAACTGGAGCCCCAGGACGCGCCCCTGGTACAGGAAGGCCTGGTGCTCGCACCCGGCGCTGCGGGCCAGGTGCAGGGCGCCCGGGGGCAGGGGGAAGGTGTCGCCGTGCCAGTGGTAGACCACCAGCCCAGGGGCCAAGGGGCCAAAGACCGGGTCCGCCTGGGCTTGCGGGGTCAGCTCGATGGGCAACCAGCCGATCTCCGGGTGGGCGTTGCGATAGACCCGGGCCCCCAGGCAGTCGGCCAGGAGCTGGGCCCCCAGGCAGACCCCGACTATGGACTTACCGGCGGCGATGGCGGCGGTGAGGAATGCCTTCTCCGGGACCAGCCAGGGGTGGTCCTGCTCGTCGTAGATGCCCATGGGGCCGCCCATGACCACCAGCCGGTCGATGCCCGCCAGGTCCGGCAGTGGGTCGCCCCGGTAGAGGTGCGTTGTGGCCAGGCTGTGGCCGCGGCTCGTCGCCCAGTCGCCGATCCCGGCCGGGCCTTCAAAGGGGACGTGTTGCAGGACCTGAATGTGCATGTGGGTGGCTCCAGTGAGGCGGCGACGGCTGCAAGAGAATTCAGCCGCAAATGAACGCAAATGGACGCAAATGGGATGGCTCTGTCTGCATTAGCTGTTGGGGATGGCCAAGTCATTGAAGTGGCGGGTA
>DYRB01000234.1 GCA_020718945.1 Lamprocystis purpurea
CCGACAGCCACCCATTCGGTAGGTCGGGCTTCAGTCCGACAGCCACATCTGGGTCAGATCAAGAGGCGGCCCCGGGAATTCTTGCCCAGTCTGTGGATCCTGGGGGCCAGAGCCGCTGTGGTGTCCGGTCCGCACAGCGGACCCTACGCCGGGGTCTCGGTCAGCCCATATCGCTGGATGAGCCGGTAGACATTGCGCTCGCTGATGTCCAGCACCTCGGCGACCTTGGCCCTGTGGCCTGAGAACTTGCGCAACTGCATCTTCAGGTATTCGGCCTGGAGCTGGTCCAGGGTCGGGTCGGCGTCGAAGCTGACGCTGACCTTGGCGCTGGTCGCCGCGGCCCCGAAGGCGAGGTGCTCGGGGCGGATGGTGTTGGTGTCCCGGGACAGGATGATGGCCCGCTCGATGACGTTGCGCAGTTCCCGCACATTGCCCGGCCAGTCGTAGGCGACCAGGCGGCGGATAGCGTCGTTGGAGACCCGCTTGTTGATGCGCCGGGAGAAGTTGTGGTGCTGGACGAAGTGGGCGACGAGATAGGGGATGTCGTCGCGCCGCTCGCGCAGGGGCGGGGTGTCGATGACGAAGGCGCTGAGCCGGTAATAGAGGTCGGCACGGAAGGTCCCGGCCTTGCCCATGGCCGCCAGATCCCGGTTGGTGGCGGCGACGATGCGCACATTGGCCTGGAGGTCGCGGGTCCCGCCCAGGCGGCGGAAGGTCCCGGTCTCCAGCACCCGCAGCAGCTTGGCCTGGATGGCCGGCTCGATCTCGCCGATCTCGTCCAGAAACAGGGTTCCCCCCTCGGCCCCTTCGATCAGGCCGCGCTTCTGCTTCTCCGCCCCGGTGAAGGCCCCGCGCTCGTGGCCGAACAGCTCCGACTCGAAGAGCTTCTCCTGGAGGGTGCAGCAGTCCATGGCGACGAAGTTGCGCTTGGCCCGCTCGCTTTGGTCGTGTAAGGCGCGGGCGACCAGTTCCTTACCCGCCCCGCTCTCGCCCTGAATCAGGACCGTGATGTCGCTCCCGGCCACCGCGCCTATGGTCTCCTTGACCCGCATCAGCGGGGCGCTGACCCCGATCATGAAGCTGGCGCCGCCCTCCTGGGCCTTGAGGCGCTTGGCGCAGAACTGGTGGTCGCTGCGCAGGGCCGCATCGTCCAGGGCACGGCCCACCACCAGGGTCAGCTCCTCGGGGCTGACGGGCTTGAGCAGGTATTCGTAGGCCCCGGCCTTCATGGCCTCGACGGCGTTGCGTACCGAGCCGAAGGCGGTCAGCACTATCACCGGCTGGCGGGCCACCAGGGCCGGCAGGCGCGCCAGGCTGTCGCCGTCGGGGAGCTTCACATCGGTGATGACCAGATGGGGCTCGTGGGCGAGTAGGTGGTCGTCGGCCTCGCGCCAGCCCGAGGCATGGGTCACCTCGTGGCCGAGGCTGCGTAACTGCTGGGCGATCAGCCGGCTCAAGACCCGGTCGTCTTCGATCAACAGGATGCGCTTGTCCATGGGCTCATGCCTCCGCTGGGATTCGTGGGTCCGGGGGCGGCGCCCCGGTAGGTTCCAGGTCCGCGTCGGGCAGGGCCAGGGTGAAGCGGCTGCCCCGCCCGAGATCGCTGACCAGGGCGATGCGGCCGCCGTGGCGCTCTATGAACGCCTTGGTGATGGAGAGCCCGAGCCCGGTCCCCTCGACCCCGTCGGCGCGACGGCTGAAGAAGGGCTGGAAGATCCGGGCCAAGTCCCCCGGGGGGATGCCGACCCCGGTATCGGCGAAGGCGATCTCGACCTGGCCGTCGCGACGGGTGCAGGTCACCTCCAGGGTCCCGCCCTGGGGCATGGAGTGCAGGGCGTTCTGGGACAGGTTGAGGATGGCCATGCGCAGCTCGGCGTCGCTGGCCATGACCCGCACCGGCCCGGCGCAAGACTGGCGTATGACCACACCCCGCTCCAGGGCCTCCCAGGCGAGCAGGCGCAATGTGTCGTCCACCGCCTCGGTGGCGTCCACCAGCTCCGGGTGGTCCGGCGGCGGGACGCTCAGACGCAACAGGCGCTGGGTGACCTGGATGCAGGCGTCTACCTCCTGATCCACCAGTTGCAGGCAGGCGCGCACCTCGACCAGGTCCGGCTCGGTGGCCTGGGCAGCGTTCTCGGCGGCGTGCAGGGCCAGGCGCACCGAGCCCAGGGGGTTGTGGATCTCGTGGGCCACCCCGGCGGCCAGGCGCCCCAGTTCCGAAAGGCGCTGCTCGTGGGAGAAGCGCACCGCCTGGCCCAGGTCGCGGATGGATTCCACCACCAGGTGCCGGGTTCGGCCGCCCTGGGTCAGGGTGAGGGGGGCGGCGTAGGTCTCCACGTCGAGCCCGCCCCCGTCCGCCCGCTTCAGGTAGTGGACCACCCGCATCGGGGCCCCGGTGCGTGTGGTCTCGTGGAGGGGGCAGGCCATCAGGGTCTCGGGGCAGGGCTGGTCCTGGCCGTGGGTCTGGGCATAGCAGGGCCGAGGGTCCGGGTCTGGTCCCGCCCGGTCTGCCGCCATCGGCGCCGCCGCACCCGTCGGGCCTATCTGGCGGCGGTAGGCGGTGTTGGAGAGCAGCACCCGGTAGTCCTGATCGATCACCCGCACCCCATCCGGGAAGGCGTCCAACAGGGCTTGGAGGAAGTGCTCCTTCTCCTGCAATTCCTCCATCTGGGTCTCCAGGGCCCCGGCCATGCGGTTCATGGCCCCGCCTAGGGCTGCCAGTTCGTCGCCACCGGACAGGTGGGTGCGGGTACCCAGGTCCCCCTCCGAGATGCGCGTGCTGGCTGCCGCCAACCGGGCCACCGGGCGCAGGACATAGCGGCGCATGAACCACCAGCCCCCGATCAGATTGAGCAGGACTATCAGGGACCCGGCCCCCATCAACAAAAGTGTGGTGCGGCGTGCCTGCTGGCCTATGGAATCGGCATCGTAGTCCACGTAAAGGACGCCGTTGACTGGGCGGTCGGCCATGGGCCCATGGCACTCCTGACAGGGGGGTTGATTCGGGACCGGGGTGACGCTGCGCAGCACCGCAGGTCCGGTCGCGCCCTCCATCAGGCGGGTCACGGGCTGCGCCTCGGGCTCGGGGGGCAGGCGCTGACCCAGGAGGGTCGGGTCGCTGGCGAAGCGCACCTCCCCCTGGGGGTTGGCGATGGTCACTGCCAGTACGTCGGGTTGGCGGCCCAGTCGCTCGACTATGCCCCGCAGCCCGTCCAGGTCGTGGCGCAGCATGGCGTTCTCCAGGGAGATCTGGAGCAGCCGGCTGACCTGGCCCGCGGCATCGGCGCGCTGCTGCTGCAATTGGCTGCGGAACAGCCCGACGAAGAGCACCAGGAAGACCAACGAACTGGCCAGCAGGCCCGCGGCGGTACCGAGGGCGAACTTGCGTGCCAGACTGGTGGCGGGACTGGTGGCGGGGTTGAACATGGACAATGACCTTGTGGTTGCCTGGCCGGGGCGCGCCGGTCGGCGGCGTGGACAGCCCCCGGCATTTTGGTTCAACCGGGCCCCGCGGGACCTGACATTTTGGCAGTCTGGGGCGGTGCCCGGAGCCGTCGGTCGGAGGTCGAGGCGGGGCCAGACCGCCCCCCGCAGGCCCCCGCTCAGGCTGTGGGTACAGGGCTCGGCACGCCCCTTGCTGATCTGGGTCGGGATGGGTCTGCGGCATTATCACATAACGGGGAGGGGCGATGAGACGACACACAGGCAACGCGATCAGCACGGCGGCCTTACTGGGCCTGATGCATCTGACACCGGGGGCGGCGGGGGCGCAGGTCCCGCTGGGCGACCCGGCCCTGGACCAGGCCCTGCGCCAGGCCGGGTGGGAGGTGCGGAGGTCCGCGGACGGGTTGGTGCTGCACCCGCCCCGGGCCCCGCAGGGACTGGGCACGGCGGTCGCGCCCAGTGTACAGACCGGCCCTGCCGCCGAGGGCCCGACCCCGGACTGGGATCGGCTGCGCGGGCTGGGCTGGCGGGTGGAGCGGGGGGCGGACGGCTCAACCCTGCTCTATCCCCCGCCGCCGCCTCCCCCGTCCCCGTCCCCTTCGCCCAAGGCCGCGGGCGCCCCATCCGCCGTAGGGGCAGACAAGGCCCTGGACACCCTGCTCCAGGAGCGCGGCTGGCGGGTGGAGCGCGATCCCCAGGGGGCCTTGCTGCTCTACCCCCGGGGCCGTTCCCCAGGTGCCCCGGCGACACCCGATGCTTCGGTGCCTCCCGCTGCACCGGCGGCGGCGACGGGGTCGGCCAGTCCCAGCCTGGCACTGGCCCCCGGGGTGGTCACGGCGCCGGTGCGGGATGCAGAGGTGCAACTGCCGGTGGACCGCTGGGCCGAGGCGCGGGCCATTGCCGATGCCTGGCTGGCGGAGCAGGGGGTCTCGGGGTGGCGGGTCGGCAAGATCCGCCAGGTGCACCGGGTCTACATGGTCAGCATCGTCGATGGGGCGCGTCCGCCCAACGTGGTCCACCAGATCGCCATCGTCGCCGGTAACGGCCTGGTGGTGGTCCTGAATTGACGGCCGGGGCGGCTGGTCTGACTGCTCTGACGGATTGTCAGACCCCGCCCGGGGCAGACCCTGGGGCGCGCCGATCCCCGGGGCCCTGGTACAAGCCCATGAATAGCTGGCGGGAACTCCCGGGGACTGGGGCGCGTTCGGTTGCCCCGGTGGGGGCGGCCAGGTCCGGCGGTCGGGCAGGGCGCCTGACAATTCGGCAGGCGCGGGTCGCCCGTCGGCCCCAAGGCTCGGACTGGCCAGGGGCCGCGGGCCTGGGAAACCCTGGGCCAAGCCTGGTACCGCACTGTTTGGCACGGATGCTGCTTTGTCCACGGTGCGGCCAACCCCAGTCGTTCGGGCGGTGGGGCCGCGAGACGCATCGGCCTTTCGCAGGCATCGAGATTCCAAACAGAGAGCACGAGGAGAGAACCAGTGGAGCGCAAGACAGGCATATTGGCGCCGGCCCTAGGGGTCCTCGTCCTGACGCTGGCGGGGCTGACCCCGGCGGCGGCGGAGTACCCGGTGGCCGGAACCGATCCGTCCCAGAGGCCCGTGGGGGCACCACGCATCACCGAGGTCGTCAGGGGACCGGACTGGTACGAGCGGGCCTTGACTGGGATCTCCCAGCCCTACCCGCCGAGTTTGCGGTTCCTGGAAGACCAGGGGAACTGGTACACCCCCTTCATCCACCCGGGTATGCCCGGTTACTACGACCTGCGCGGCTGGCATGTGCAGTGACCGGGCCCGCCCGTTGCCTTTTAGTTCCACCAACCAGAAGAATGAGGAATTTTTCATGAAAACCACTATCGAGTGCTTCAAGAAGACCGCTGTTGCCGCCGTTGTCGGGCTGAGCCTGGCCGCGAGCGGTGCGGCGGTAGCTATGAATGGCATGTCCGGCATGGGCGGCATGGGCGGGATGTCCGGCATGGGCGGGATGTCCGGCATGGGCGG
>DYRB01000235.1 GCA_020718945.1 Lamprocystis purpurea
GGACCTGGCTGCCGGCGTCGTACCGCGCCCCGTCGCGCCGAGGCGGCGCTCCCACGGGGGCGCCGCGGGCGCGGGATCATACCCTAATCCGCCTGGCGCATGTTCAACAGCAACCGCAGGCCGAAGCGCAGCGGGGTGCGCTCCCAGGGGCTGAAGCGCCGCAGTCGGAAGGGGTCCGTGGCTGGGGTGGAGACCCCCCGTTGCGTAGTCACCGCGGCCTCGTAGCCGAGGTCCCGGGCCATGTCCGAGTGGATGGGCAGGAAGTCCACCCCCGGCTTGCCGTTGGGGTAGGCGAAGACGCGCAGGCGCTCGCCGAGCAGTCCCTCCAGTTCCTCCTTGTTGGCGGCCATCTCGGCGCGCGCCTGGGCATCGTCGGTCTCGGCGAGGATGGGGTGGGTCACGGTGTGGCCACCGATGGCCATGCCGGCGGCGTGCAGTTCCTTGAGTTGCGCCCGGGTCAGCATGGGCGAGGTCAGGTGCGGGGCGTACCGGGCGCCGATTTCACGGGCCAGGGCCTCGCGCTCGGGCACCGGGCGGTACTTGATGGACCCCAGGACCGTCTCGGTGAGCCGGGCGCGCTGGGCCCGGTCGCCGAGGGCATACACGCCGAGTCCCAGATCGGACAGGTCCAGGTGCTCCCCGGGACAGGACCGCACCGCTGCGATGACCCGGTCGTTCCACATGATGCCGCCGTCCAGATAGCCGGTCGCCACGAACACCGTGGCCGGGATACCCAGGCGTTGCAGGATCGGCCAGGCGACGGTGAGGTTGTCGGCATAGCCGTCGTCGAAGGTGACGCAGAAGGCCCGCGGCGGCAGGGTCCCGGCGCCCAGGCGCCGCGCGGCCTCGTCCAGGGGCAGGGGCGAGAAGCCGTCACGGAGCACCGTCATCAGGGCCTCGAAGGTCGCCGCATCCGGGTCGTCGGCGGGATAGCCGGTCGGCTCGGGAGGGATGTGGTGAAAGGCGAGGATGGACAGGCGCCCTGATCGGGCGACGGAGAGGAGTCTGGCCGCGGTGCCGGCCAGGGTACGGTGCAATATCGGGGTCATGGGGCCGCTCGTCTGGTTCTGCTCTTCTTTGGGGTGGGCGGCGCGCGGGCCGCCGGGGGTCCGGGCAGGGGGCCCCTGGGAGCCTGTCGGTCATCCGCGAAGGCCGGCAAGCATACCGGGGCCGGTGGTTTCAGTCGCTACCCGGGGCCCGATTGTGCCGTCGCGCCAGGGCCCGGGCGGCGCGTTTCGCCAGGGCGACGCCTCGGCCCCGTAGGCTGCGATTGCACAGCAACAGGGACTCGTGGCGGCGGACCCCGGTGCTCCAGTGGCGCTTGTGACCCATGTCGTCGCCGAGGAAGTCAAACTCCCGGCAGCGCTCATGGAAGGCCCGGCGCAGCATGGCCTCGAAGGCCATGGCCCCGGGTGACAGCTCGGCGAAGCGCTGCTGGTAGGAGGTCTTGAGGTGGCCGATCCGCCCGGCCCAGCGGGCGCAGAGGTTGTAGGCGGCCGGCTCGCCGCGGATGTACAGGACATTGGCCAGCAACAGGTCATCGCGCGCCAGCATGGGCAGCAGGCGCTCGTGGTAGCGCAGTTCCTGCTGCCTGGATGGGATATCGGTGCCTTCGGCGACCTTCCAACTCCCGGCCTCGATGCGCAGCATGTCCGCCAGCAGCGGGCCTGTGTACTGGGGCCCTTCAAACCAACGCAGTTCCAGGCCGGGATCGCCCGCGAGGTCCTTCTCCCGGCGGCGGACCTTGTAGCGGAACTTCTTGGCCTTGGCCGCGAGCAAGGAGTCCCAGTCGCCGGCGATGCGCAGATAGGGCGACGCCTCGCCGGAGTAGCCGAACAGGTCATAACCCGCGGTCGCGGCGAGGCATGCCAAGGCGCGGCGGGTCTCGCCCTCTGCGGGGACGTTATCCAGAGTCAGGATGTCCCAGCCCCCTTGCGCGTTGGCCTGGGACAGCAGGCCGGCGAGCACCTCCAGGTGGCGGTCGGTGGTGATGGCCTCCTGGTGATAGGAGACTAGGTTGCCGGCCGGTTCCAGGGCCCGCAGCGTCATGCCGGCCATGCGTCGGTCGGCGCGAAAGTAGGGAACCAACCCCACCAGGGTGCTGCCGTCGATGGCCAGACAGACCCTCAGCCCATCGAGTCGCCCGAAGGCATCCGCCGCGCACTCGACCCAGGCGGGCAGCATCGATGGGTCCGCCCCGGCCCGGCGCAGCAGGTCCGTCCAGGCGCTGCCATAGCGCGCCCTGGCCTCGGGCCAGGCCATGTCGGCAAAGGTCGCGGTCATGACCAGTGACGGGATAATCTCAGGGCCTCGGCGGCCCGGCTACAGGTACCGCTCCACCGCCCGGCGACCATAGGCGTCAAGCTCGCGGGTGTCGGGGACCAGATAACGGATGCCCTGGGCGTCGAGGATCAGGGCACGGTAGGGCCCCAGGCGGCGCACGTCGTCCTCGGTGCGCAGGACGAAGCGGGTCAGGCCACGGTCGGTCTCCACCTCCCACTCGGCGGGCTCCAGGTAGCTCGACACATTGCGTACCCGGCGGATGACCGGGACGAATTCCCGTCGGGTCAGTTCCTCTTCCACCAGGGCTCGGGACACCGCGGGCAGATCGGCCGGGTCCGGGATGCAGCGCAGTTCGCGGCCCTGGGCGTCGGTGAGTACCAGCCAACCGTGCGGGTGGCCTATGGGGAAGGCGCGCACCGGGACCACACCGACGTGCTCGGCCCCCGTCTCGTCGGTCAGGACCAGGCGGTCCCAGGGGTCGCGGGCCAGTTGGAACGGGGCCCGGGGCGAGACCGGGGCCGCCGTGGGCTCGGGCGCTGTGTCTGGCTTGCCCAAGGCATCCGTCCCCAATTCGCGTTCATATGCGTTCATTTGCGGACCAATACTCACAGGGTCAGGTGCCGCTTGGCCTGTTCAAGCTGGGCCTGGTAGAGCCGGGCATAGGCCCCCTGGCGCCGCAACAGTTCGTCGTGGGTGCCGACCTCGGCGATGCGCCCCTGGTCCAGGACCACCAGGCGATCAGCCCGGCGCAGGGTGCTCAGGCGGTGGGCTATGGCCAGGGTGGTGCGACCCCGGGTCAGGTTGTCCAGGGCCGCCTGGATCTTGCGCTCGGTCTCCGTATCCACCGAGGAGGTCGCCTCGTCCAGGATCAGGATGCGCGGGTCGGTGAGCAGGGCCCGGGCTATGGAGATGCGCTGGCGCTCGCCCCCGGACAGGGCCTGGCCGCGCTCGCCGACCAATGAGTCATAGGCATCGGGCAAGCGCAGGATGAACTCGTGGGCACTGGCCGCCCGGGCCGCGGCCATGATCTCCTCCGGGGTCGCCTCCGGGTGGCCGTAGGCGATGTTCTCGGCGATGGTCCCGAAGAACAGGAAGGGCTCCTGCAACACTATGCCGATGTTGCGCCGGTAGGCCTCCACCGGGAAGGAGCGGATGTCGGTCCCGTCCACCAGGATGGCCCCCTCGGCCACATCGAAGAAGCGGCAGATCAGGTTGATGAGGGTGGTCTTGCCGGCCCCGGTGTGGCCCACCAGGCCGATCATCTCCCCGGGGCGGATGTCCAGGTTCAGGTCGTGGAGCACCCGCCGCCGGCCGTAGTTGAAGGCGACCTTGCGCAGGGTGATGGCCCCCTCCACCCGGCCTGGGTCCACCGCGTCCACCGGCTCCGGGACGCTGGCGGCCCGGTCGAGGATCTCGAAGATGCGGTGGGTGGCGGCGGCCGCCTGCTGGGTCGCCCCCACCAGGCGGCTCATGGCCTCCAGGCGGACATAGAAGCGGCCAATGTAGGCGACGAAGGCGGTGAGCACGCCCACGGTGATGCCGCCCTCGGCCACCTGCCAGACCCCGAAGGCCCAGACCACCAGCAAGCCTATCTCGGTGAGGAAGGTCACCGCCGGGCCGAAGAAGGCCCACAGGGTGTTGACTCGGGTGTTGGCAGTGACGACCTGCTCGTTGGCGCGCCCGAAACGCTCGATCTCGCGGCGTTCCTGGGTGAAGGCCTTGACCACCCGGATGCCGGGGATGGTGTCGGCCAGCACGTTGACCATGTCCGCCCAGGCCCGGCTGCCCCGCTCGAAGCCGTGGCGCAGCCGCGCCCGCACCCGGTGGACCAGCCAGGCGATGATGGGGAAGGGTGCCAGGGTGATGAGGGCCAGGTGCGGGTCTATGGACAGCAGGATGATGGCGGTCATGAGGATCATGACCAGGTCGGAGGCGAAGTCCAGCAGGTTCACCGAGAGGAAGTTGCAGATCCGGTCGGTGTCGCTGCCGACCCGGGAGATCAGGTCCCCGGTGCGTTTGCCGCCGAAGAACTCCAGGGACAGCATTTGCAAATGGGCATAGGTCTGCTGGCGCAGGTCCGCGGCGATGTTCTCGCTGGCGGCGGCCATGACGAAGGTTCGGGCCCAACTGAGCAGCCAGGCGAACACCGCGGCCAGGGCCAGGCCGCCCAGGTAGAGGCCGGCCAGATCGAAGTCCACCGGGGCCCCGGTGGTCTGGTGGGGGATCAGGACCTGGTCCAGCAGCGGTATGGTCAGGTAGGGCGGGACCAGGCTGGCCGCGGTCCCACCCAGCATGAGGCTGAAACCGAGCCCGATGTAACCGGCCCGGGGGCGGGCGAAGCGGGTCAGGCGCCACAGGGAGCGCCCCGGCGGGGGCAAGGGCGGGGCGGTGCAGAAGGGGCACTCGTCCTGGTCCGGGGCGATGATGGCCCCGCAGGCGGGACAGACGGTGCCCTGGACCTGGATGTCACCGAAGGGGTCCGCCGCCCGGTTGCGGCGGAGTATGGCCATGCGCCCCCGCTCGGCGAACTGCTGGGCGGCCGAGGAGCGCCCCGCGGTGTAGCGCCAGTGGCCGAGGCGCCCGTCCGGGCCGACGGCCTCCAGGGTCCCGGCCCCGCCCTGCTCGGCGGCACGCAGGCTGGCCAGGGCCTCCAGCGGCCAGCTCTGCCAGCCCGCACCAGCGCCAGCGCTGTCGTGGGCGAACAGGCGCTGCTCGGTCAGGCAGACCAGGCCGGGCACGAAGTGCAGGCGCCGGTCCAGGTCGGGCTCGAAGCAGGCGATCAGGGTCTCGCCATCGGCCAGGTGGATGCGGATCTCGGACGGGGTCGGCGGTCCGGCTGGGGCAGGGGCCGGGGCCTGGGCCAAGTCTGGCCGAATCGGCTGGGTGCCGGGGCTGGGGGGAGCTTTCATCAGATCAGGCTAACAGGGGGCGACGGCGTGGTACAGCTTGCGCTTGGGGGGTCGATACCTGGGGGGCCGGCTTCGATTGGGCCTAGACCCAATATCCATGCACGGCTATCGACTTTGGATGGTGCCTAAAATACCATAAACATTCGACTTTTCGTGATCGGCGAATGGATCCTACGGCGCTGCGCCGGGCACGCCACCCGTCTCGGTCGGTTCCCGATGCCCCTGTTCCGACCTTTTCTTTG
>DYRB01000236.1 GCA_020718945.1 Lamprocystis purpurea
CGAAGAGGCAGGCGACGGCCCCCAGGTCCGCACCGAAGGCCCCGAGCTTGCTGGTGCTGTAGAAGCCGTCGTCCCCGGTCCCGCGCAGGATGCGGTCGCGATAGACCTGGGCGCGGGCCTCCTCGTACAGCCCCGCCTGGCAGCCGTGGGCGACGGCCTGGTAGAGGGGCTGGAGCCCGTCCAGGCCCTCGGGTCTGTGGGGGACGCTGGCCTTGAGCCGCTCGTAGAGCCGCCGGTGGCCCTCCCGCCAGGCGTCGGGGCAGCGGGTCTTGAGCGCATGGGCCAGGCATTCCCGCACCAAGGGGTGGGCATCCCGGGCCCCACTGGGGTCGGGGGGGTAGAGGAGGCCGATCTGCTCCAGGCGGTTGAGGGCGGTGCGCCATTGGGTGGGCGGGATCGGCTCGGGGCTGGCCTCTTGGGAGCGCAGGCCTCCGGCCGGCACGCCGCCGCCAGGCGGCTTGCGATGGGTGAGGGACTGCCAGGCGTTGCGGGCCAGGGCAAGGATGTTGACGGCGCTGCCGGGGTCCTTGGGTGCCGGTGCCGGCGGGACGCCGGCGGTCCCGGGTGCCGGCGGGACGCCGGCGGTCCCAGTGGCACTGGCGGGCGGGACGCCCGCCCCCCTTTGGGCGGTGCCATCGGCAAAGAGGGCCTCGGTGAGCCCGGGTATGGGCGGGGCCTCCCGCAGGGCCTCCAGCAGGTCCGGCCTGGCGGGGCGGTCGAACAACCCGAAGAGGCGCAGGGCGGCCAGCTCCCGGCAGGGCCTGGCCCCGGGCGCGGGGTCGGGTGGGGTCAGCCAGCGTTCGTAGGCGGCCATGACCCGGAAGACCCGCCCGGCGGCGGTCTCGGCGTCGGCCTGGTGCAGGTCCACCTGGTCGCGGCGGCGGATGTCGCCCTCCTGGGCCAGGGCGAGGTAGCCGCCTAGCAGGGACAGGGTCAGGGCATGGCCGCGGACCTCGCGGCTGGCGGCCAGCAGCTCCGGGTCGTCCGGGCGGATCTCGGCGGCCCCGGCCCGGGTGGCGCCCCGGGCGTGAAGGAGCCGGGCGCCGTCGGCGTCGCTCAAGTCCCCGAGGTCCAGGCGCAGCACCGGGCCCTGGGGGTTGGCCTCGGTCCGCACCCGGAAGCCCAGGTCCTGGAGCCATTCCCGGCTGGTGACCAGGCAGAGGCCGGGACAGAGGCTGGGGTGGCCGGCGGCGGCGAGTTGGCCCAGCAGGGCCTTGAGCCCGGGGGCGCGCAGCTCGCCGGCCAATGGTCCGGGTGGGTGCTGCAGGGGCTCCAGGCCGTCCAGGATCAGCAGGCTGCGGCCGGTCTGGAGCCGATCCGCCAGGGCCCGGCCCTTGTCGGCGGGGTGGGCGGCGGGGTCCAGGTCCAGGCCGAAGAAGGCGAGGGCCCGGGCGAGGAACAGGTCCTCGCTGGCCTCCCGGCCGTCGCCGCTCCCCTGGCTGAAGAAGGACCAGGCGTAGACCCGCTCGGCGCCGCGCCAGTGGTCGGCCTGCATCCGGCCCAGCCAGCGCTGGACCAGGGCGGTCTTGCCGGTGCCGCCGGGGGCTATGAGTTCGCAGATGGCGACCGGGTTGGTCCCGGTGTCGGACCAGGCCGCGTCCAGGGCGGCCAGCTCCCGCTCGCGGCCGAGGAAGTGCTCGGTGCCCGGGGGGAGATGGGTGAGGTCGATGCGCGGGCCCTGGGTGACGTCGCGGCCTGGGTCCTGCCCGTCCAGCTCGGAGAGCTTGGCCTTGGCCTCTGCGATGTCCTTGCCCAGCTTGAACTTCTGGGCGGGGTCGGCGGCCAGGGCCTCCTGCCCCTGCAGGTAGTCCAGGCGCTCCTGCCAGAGGGCCCTTGGCCCCTGGGCCGCTGGCGCGTCGCTCACCCCTCGCCCCCCAGCTCCCTGAGTTTGGCCCGGCACTCCTCGATGTCCTTGCGCAGCTTGAACTTCTGGGCTGGGTCGACGGCCAGGGCCTCCTGCTCCAGCAGGTAGTCGAGTTTCTCCTGCCAGGTCGCCTGGGCCGGGGAGGGTCGCGGCGGCCTGGGTCCAGGCCCCGGCTGGGGGCCTGCGACCTGCACCTTGACCGGGATCACGACCCGGGTCTGGGCAGCCACGGCGCCGTCGTCCTGGTAGGCCACGACGACGAAGCTCCGGGGCCCCTGGCCATGGCTGAGGACGCGGAAGTAGACCGGGTCGGCGTCCTCCCCCGGACTCAGGGGTACCTCCCAGTGGTCGGGGTTCACCTCGCAGTCCGGCGGCGGGCGGACCTCGATGCGATAGCGGACGCACTCCTGGTCCTGGGTATGGAAGACCCGTCCCTTGGCCGACTCCCGGCCGGGCAGGTCGGCGATGGCCAGGGGGGGCGAATCCGGGCGGCGCACCGCCACGGCCAGGTCGAAGGGCACCTCGACCTGCACGTCCAGGGGGTAGTGGGTATCGAGGCGGATGGGTTCCTCCAGAAGCCGGGCCTGGGTCGGCCCGCGCCCCGGGACCAGGCGCTTGACCGCCTCCGCGAGCCAGCCCCAGCCGGGGCCCTCGACCCTGCCCAGGGTGTCCGGCAGGGCGGTGCCGGGGATGCCGCCACGCACCAGCCCGAGGACGAGCCTATCGAGGATGTCGGCGAAGCTGCGGCCCGGGCCGCGCCCGGTCACCGGTGCCTGACCCGGTGCCTGAGCCGGTGCCGCGGCGACCGTGCCGCTGCCGAGCTGCCAGCGCTCCAGGATCAGGGTGGCCACCTCGGCCGGGTCGCGCCCGTCGCCGAGCCAGACATAGCCGTCGGTGGAGAAGAGCCCCGGGATCTCGGTCATGTCGAAGCGCAGGGGCATGACCGCGGACCCCTGGCGGCGCTTGATCAGGTCCCTGACCGCCCGCCACTCCAGGCCGCACCAGTCCTTGCGCTCGTAGTCGGCGCAGAGGAAGACACAGATCAGGTCGGACTGGTCTCGATAGAGGGCCTGGAGGTAGGTGTCCAGGTCCGGGCGGGCGAATTCCGCCTCGTACCAGGCGTCGTAGAGGATGCGGTCCCGGCCCAGGGCCTGGGACAGGTAGTCGGCCACCTGCTCGACGAAGCCCCGCCGCTCCCCGGGGAAGGAGAGGGCGACCCGAAAGCGCTTGTCTGTACCCATGCCTGGCGGCCCTGTGGTTGTTGTGAGCGGCGCCAGTGTACGTGGGAGCGGCTTTAGCCGCGACTGGGCGTCTTCCGCGGGCGTATCTGGAGGATGCCCCCGGCTTGGCGTTGCCTGCGGGTCCTTTGGGGGTTTGATAGTAGCCTTCCTTGGCACTGGGTCCCGGCATCGTGCCGGGACGACGGGTCAGGTGGCGAAGAGCCGCCCCAGCTCCGCCCCCGGGTCCGGGGCACGCATGAAGGCCTCGCCGACCAGGAAGGCGTTGACGCCGTGGCGGCGCATCCGGGCGACATCCTCGGGGGCGAGGATGCCGCTCTCGGTGACCAGGAGGCGGTCCTCCGGGACCCGGTCAAGCAGGCCCAAGGTGGTCTCCAGGCTGACCTCGAAGGTCCGCAGGTTGCGGTTGTTGATGCCGATGAGGCGCCCGGGCAGGGCGGCGGCCCGGGCCAGTTCCTCGGCGTCGTGGACCTCCATGAGCACATCCAGCCCCAACTCCCGGGCCAGGGCGTTGAGGTCGGCCAACCTGGGATCATCCAGGCAGGCGACGATGAGCAGGATGCAGTCGGCCCCCATGACCCTGGCCTCGTAGACCTGGTAGGGATCGACGATGAAGTCCTTGCGGATCACCGGGAGGTTGCAGGCGGCGCGGGCCTCCAGCAGGTGGGCGTCGCTGCCCTGGAAGAAGTCCCGGTCGGTTAGGACCGACAGGCAGGTGGCCCCGCCCCGGGCATAGCTCTGGGCGATGTCGGCGGGGTTGAATGCCTCGCGCAGCACGCCCTTGCTGGGGGATGCCTTCTTGATCTCGGCGATGACCGCCGGTCCCCCCTCCGCCACCCGGGCCCCCAGGGCATCCGCGAAGCCGCGGGTGGGTGATGCATCCACTAGGGCGGCGTCCAGCTCCGGCAGGGGTACTCGCTCTGCCCGGGCCAGCACCTCCGTAGCCTTGCGGTGCATGATCTTCTTCAGGATGTCGGGGGTATCGGCCATGGGATTGATCCAGGAAAGAGTAATTCGGCCGCAAATTACGCAAATCTCCGCAAATGGGTCAGTGCCTTAGGTATGGTCCGCAGGTCACCCGAGGGGTGAACCCTAGACCGGCACCAAACCCTATTTGCGTCCATTCGCGTTCATTTGCGGCTGGACTTCTCTTCTTAGGTTGATAGTTGTCTGCCCAGCGGCTAATCGAAGCTCTGGCTCAGGATCACCAGCCGATCCAGCCGGGTGCGGGCCTCCCCGGAGGCGATGGCGGCGTCCGCCCGGGCCACGCCCTCCGCCAGGGTCGCGACCACCCCGGCGGCGTAAATGGCCGCCCCGGCGTTGAGGGTGACGATGTCCCGGGCCGGCCCCGGCTTGTCCTCCAGGACCCCCAGCAGCATGGCCAGGCTGTCCGCTGGGCCGCCGACCTGGATGTCGGCGATGGCGCCGCGGCGTACCCCGAAGTCCTCGGGCGCGACGGAGTAGCGCCGGACCTCGCCGCCCTTGAGCTCCGCCACCTCGGTGCGCTCGGCGATGCTGATCTCGTCCAGGCCGTCCCGGGCATGGACCACCAGGACGTGACGGCTGCCCAGGCGTTGCAGGACCTGGGCCAGGGGGGTCAGCAGGGCCTCGCTGAATACCCCCAGGACCTGGTTCGGCACCCCTGCCGGGTTGGTCAGGGGACCGAGGATGTTGAAGACGGTCCGCACCCCCAGCTCCCGGCGCGGGCCTATGGCGTGCTTCATGGCCCCATGGTGGGCGGGGGCGAACATGAAGCCGACCCCCACCTCGGCCACGCAGCGGGTCACCTGGACGGGCGTCAGGTCCAGCCGCACCCCGGCCGCCTCCAGCACGTCGGCGCTGCCGGACTTGCTGGAGACGGACCTGTTGCCGTGTTTGGCCACATGGCAGCCGGCGGCGGCGGCGGCGAACATGCTGGCGGTGGAGACGTTGAAGGTCCCGGAGGCGTCGCCCCCGGTCCCGACTATGTCCACGGTGTGGGGCAGCCCGCCCACGTCCACGCCGCTGGCGAGCGAGCGCATCACCTCCGCGGCGGCGGCGATCTCCGCCACCGTCTCGCCCTTCATGCGCAGGGCCACCAGGAAACCGGCGATCTGGGCCGGCGTGGCCCCGCCGGTCATGACGGCGAGCATGGCGGCGGTCATGTCCTCGCCGGTCAGGTCGTGGCCCTCGATCAGTCGGGCTATGGCGTCTTTGATGTCCATTGATCTGGCAGCCTCTGGGGAAGAAAAAGGCTATGTCTGCATTAGGTGTTGGTCCGACCGGGAGGCCCACCGTGGGAGC
>DYRB01000237.1 GCA_020718945.1 Lamprocystis purpurea
CCAGCCTACAAGGGTATGTGGATCGGCTCGGCGGGGAATACTTGCCCAATCTTTCCCGCTCCGTGACTCCAGCCTCGGAAGCACTGTCTCCCGGGACTCGCGTACCCCCGCCGTCCGAGCACCGGCCGGATGATCCGGCTGGGCAAACCTTGGAGCACCCATTCGGAGCAGTCCCGCCATGATTGAAGCGCTTTCCCCCTGTGGTCTCATCTTCGCCCTGCGGCTCGACGGCAAGGGCGGCGCCCTGGCGCTGGACCCGGGGGCCTGCCTGGTGCCGGACGAGGCGCTCCTGACCGGCACCCACTGGCTGCACTTCGACGGGCGCCATCAGGGGGCCCGGCTGTGGCTGCGCGGGGAGAGCGGGCTGGACCCGGTCGCCATCGATGGCCTGCTGGGGCGCAACCCCAGGCCCAGGGTCACGGTGACCGGGGAGCAGGTGTTGCTGAGCCTGCGGGGTCTGAGCATGGAGCCCTCGGCCCCGGAGGACGACATGCTCTCGGTCCAGGTCTGGACCAACGGGGCCCGCATCATCACCTGCCGCGACCGGCCCGCCCAGGCCATCTCGGACCTGCGCCGCGACCTGGACCACGGCCAAGGCCCCGCCGACACCGGGGAATTCCTGTCTGTACTCGCCGAGCGCCTGGTGAGTGCCATGGACGACCTGATCGCCGAGGCCGAGGCGGACACGGATCGGCTGGGTCAGACGGGTGCCCGCAGCAATACCGCGGCCCTGGTCGAGGAACTGGCCGGTATCCGCCGACGCATGATCCGCCTGGGGCGCTACCTGGGTCCCCAGCGTCGCGCCCTGACTCACCTGGCCGCCGCGCCCCTGGCCTGGCTGAATCAGGAGGATCGCGCCCTGCTCCACGCCACGGCGGAGCAGACCGCGGAGTTCGAGGACAGCCTGAGGTCCGCCCTGGAGGTCGCCGAGATCACCCAGGACGAACTGCTACAACGCTCCTCGGAGAAGACCGAGCAGCGCGTCTATGTCCTGACCCTGATCTCCGCAGTGTTCATGCCCCTGAGCTTCGTGACCGGGTTGTTCGGGGTCAACCTGGCCGGGATACCGGCGGCCGAGAATCCCCTGTCCTTCGCCGCGCTGGTGGGCTCTCTGGTCGCTCTGGTCGGCGTCCAACTCCTGATCTTCAAGGCCAAGGGCTGGTTCTGAGCCACCCGCCGTCGGCCTCTGCGGGCGCCGGTCGCCCCCCCGGGCTGGACCCGCCCGGGCCCCCCGTTATTGGGTTCTTCTCGCGTCTGTCGCAAGACGGAAACATTGGCGGTGTAGCCTCTGCTGCGGTGCAACATGCTAACCCCCCAAGGCACAGAGCGAGGACCCCATGAGCGGCGACTTCATCGAGAACCGGACCTACGACGAGATCGAGATCGGGCAGACCGCCGAGGTGCAACGCACCCTGACCCTGGACGACGTGGCCCTATTCGGCAAGGTCTCCGGTGACCTCAACCCGACCCACATGGACGAGGCCTGGGCCCGGGAGCAGGGGGCCAAGGGCGTGGTGGGCCACAGCCTCTGGACCACCGGCCTGATCTCCAGCCTGCTGGCCAATGTCCTGCCGGGTCCCGGGACCCTCTACCGCAGCCAGACGGCGCGCTTCCTGCGCACCATAGAGCCGGGGGACGAGATCACCGCCCGCATCCGGGTGCGCGAGAAGCGCGAGGACCGCGGTGTGGTCTTCGACTGCGAGGCCATCAACGACCGCGGCGAGGCGGTGATGGACGGGGTGGCGGAGGTCATGGCCCCCTTGGAGCGCATCCGCATCCGCCGCATCGAGGCCCCCTCGGTCTGGGTCGATCATACCGACAGCTTCGCCCCCCTGTTCGCGCAGGTCGAGGCCCTGGAGCCCGTGCCCACCGCCGTGGTCCACCCGGTGGACGAGGTCTCCCTCAAGGGGGCCATGGAGGCGGCGCAGGACGGCTTCATCATCCCCATCCTGGTGGGCCCCGAGGCGCGCATCCGCGAGGTCGCCGCCCAGTTCGGCGTGGACCTGGACGGCACCGAGATCATCGACGTCGCCCACAGCCATGCCGCCGCCGAGCGGGCCGTGGCCCTGATCCGCGAGGGCCGCGCCGAGATCCTGATGAAGGGCAGTCTGCACACCGACGAGGTCCTGGCCGCGGCCCTGGACAAGGTCAACGGTATCCGCACCGCCCGGCGCATCAGCCACGTCTTCGTCCTGGACGTGCCGACCTACCCCAAGCTGCTGCTGATCTCCGACGCGGCGGTGAACATTGCCCCGGACCTGGACGCCAAGGCCGACATCTGCCAGAACGCCATAGACCTGGCCCACACCCTGGGGGTGGCGCGGCCCAAGGTCGCCATCCTGTCGGCGGTGGAGACGGTGCGGCCCAAGATCCAGTCCACCCTGGACGCCGCTGCCCTGTGCAAGATGGCCGACCGCGGCCAGATCGAGGGCGGGGTGCTCGACGGGCCCCTGGCCATGGACAACGCCATCAGCCCAGAGGCGGCGCGGATCAAGAAGATCGAGTCCGAGGTCGCCGGGGTGGCCGACATCCTGATAGCCCCGGACCTGGAGGCCGGTAACATCCTGGCCAAACAGCTCATCTTCCTGGCCAACGCCGAGGCGGCGGGGATTGTGCTGGGGGCCCGGGTGCCGATCATCCTGACCTCCAGGGCGGACAGCGTGCGCACCCGCCGGGCCAGTGCGGTCATCGCCGTGCTCCACGCCCACGCCCTGCGCCAGTCCCCCAAGGTCCTCTGAGGGGCGGGCCGTGAACGCGCTCATCCTCACCCTCAACGCCGGCTCCTCCAGCATCAAGTTCGCCCTCTACGAGGTGGCGGGGGAGACCCTGGACCCCATCGTCAAGGGCCAGGTGGAGGGCATAGGCACGGCCCCCCACTTCGTCGCCAAGGACACCGCCGGCAGGCTTCTGGCGGAGAGCTACTGGGAGGGGGTCGGGGCCGGCCAGGGCCACGCCCGGGCCTTCAAGCAGATCTGGTCCTGGCTCAGTGGCGCGGCCCAGGGACGCCCCATCCTGGCCATTGGCCACCGGGTGGCCCACGGCGGCCAGACCTACGCCGACCCGGTGCGCATCGACGCCGAGGTCCTCAAGGAGCTGACCCGCATCATCCCCTTGGTGCCCCTGCACCAGCCCAACAACCTGGCGGCCATCCGCGCCGTGGCGGCGGAGCAGCCGGACCTGCCCCAGGTCGCCTGCTTCGACACCGGCTTCCACCGCGGCCGGCCCCTGGTCTCGGAGCAGCTCGGCCTGCCCCGGGCCCTGCTGGACCGGGGGGTGCGGCGCTACGGCTTCCACGGCCTGTCCTACGAGTTCATCGCCGGGCGCCTCAAGGACCTGGCCCCGGAGATCGCCGAGGGCCGGGTGGTGGTTGCCCACCTGGGGAGCGGGGCCAGCATGGCGGCCCTCAAGGGGGGCAAGAGTGTGGAGACCACCATGTCCTTCTCGGCCCTGGACGGCCTGCCCATGGGGACCCGGTGCGGCGTCCTCGACCCAGGCGTGCTGCTGTTCCTGATGCGCGAGGACGGGCTCGGGGTCAAGGAGCTGGAGGACCTGCTCTACAAGCGCTCCGGCCTGCTGGGGCTCTCCGGCGTCAGCAACGACCTGCGCGATCTGCACCAGAGCGACGACCCCCGCGCCCGGGAGGCCCTGGACTACTTCGTCTACCGCATCGGCCAGACCCTCGGGTCCCTGTGCGCCTCCTTAGGCGGGATCGACGCCCTGGTCTTCACCGCCGGGGTGGGGGAGAACGACGCCGACATCCGCGCCCGGGTCTGCCGCGACGCCGCCTGGCTGGGCATTGAGCTGGACGAGGCCGCCAACCAGGCCCGCGGTGCGCGCATCAGCCCGGAGGGGGCCAAGCCCTCGGTCTGGGTTATCCCCACGGACGAGGAGGCGATGATTGCGCGGCATACGTTGCGGGTGGTGCGGGGCCAAGACGCGAACGCCGTGCGAGGGAGAGGAATAGGACAGGATTAACAGGATTTTTCAGGATTAGCAGGATTTGGTTTGGTGATTAGCGCCGGAACTCAGCCAGCTTATGTGGTCTGGCGATGTCACGCCCTTTCAGGGCTGTGGACCTGGGAATAGACCACCCAGGGCGTTGCCCTGGGCTGGTATGTCGCGCCCCTTCGGGGCTAAGGAATAGTTCAATAACAAGGTGCGCAGGCTGATTTCCTAGCGGCGAGCTTCTAGCCGCTAGCGGCTAGAAGCTCGCGAGTCAGATGTTCACTTTGTTGTTGAATCGTTCCAAATGGCTGGGCGATTGACCCCGAGGGGGTCACACATACCAGCCCAGGGCAACGCCCTGGGTCACTGGTTGAATCAGCCCAGCCCTGAAGGGGCGTGACATCGGTGCCGCACCAGATGGAATGCGATGATCCAACAACACAAGATTGCCCATGCCGTATTCAATATGATCCTGTTAATCCTAAGAAATCCTGTTAATCGTGTCCAATCTACTCTCAGCAGTCCCATCGCCTGCCCCCTGCTGCCAATATCCATCCGGAGCCAATGATGCTTGACCCCAACTATTTCAGCCTCGAAGGCAAGAAGGGCCTGGTCATCGGGATCGCCAACGAGCATTCCATTGCCTACGGCTGCGCGCGGGCCTTCCGCACCCTAGGGGCGGACCTGGCGGTGACCTATCTCAATGAGAAGGCCAAGCCCTACGTGGAACCCGCCGCCCAGGCGGTGGGGGCGGAGCTGTTCCTGCCCTGCGACGTCATGGTCCCGGGGGAGTTGGAGGCGGTCTTCGACGCCCTGAGCGAGCGCTGGGGCCGGCTGGACTTCGCCCTGCACTCCATCGCCTTCGCCCCCAAGGAGGACTTGCAGGGTCGGCTGGTGGACTCCTCCGCCGAGGGCTTCGGGCTGGCCACCAACGTCTCCGCCCACTCCTTCCTGCGCATGGCCCGCCTGGCCGAGCCCCTGATGAGCGACGGCGGCTCGCTCTTCGCCATGACCTTCTTCGGCTCCCAGCGGGTGCTGCCCACCTACCACCTGATGGGCCCCATCAAGGCGGCCCTGGAGTCGGCGGTGCGCTATACCGCCGCCGAGCTGGGACCCAAGGGCATCCGCGCCTACGCCATTTCACCGGGGCCCATGCAGACCCGTGCCGCGTCCGGGCTCAAGGGGTTCGATGTCCTGATCGAGGCCGCCCAGACCCGCGCCCCCCTGGGCCAGTTGGCGGAGATTGACGACGTGGGCGCTGTCACCGCCATGCTGGCCACCCGCACCGGGGCCATGCTCACGGGCCAGACCATCTATGTGGACGGCGGTTTCAACATCGCCGGCTGATCCCAGCCTATTCCGATTCCAGCCCAGACCCGAATCCAAAACGCACCAGCCCGAATGCCCGGAGGACCTCATGATCAACTTCCCCGA
>DYRB01000238.1 GCA_020718945.1 Lamprocystis purpurea
ACTGGGGTGTCGAGGTGCCCATTGGCAGACGCGACCGGAAGAGCGGTGCGACCAAACGCAAGCCGGTCGATATCGAGGTGGCCCTACAGCTATCGGGGATGTCCTGAAATGAGCGTGGTCGAAGAGCGTCACTACCGCCTGGTTCCGGCGAAGGCGATAGACGCTGCGGATCTGGCCCTCTACGCCCAGCGGGGATGAGCCGGTCAACCCATAAGCGGCAGTTGACCCGGGAATGGTTGGTCGGTGAGGGGCTTGGCAGGCGAGTGCAGTTGCTCATTCATTCACCCCAGCTCACCCCTCGGGCAGACCCAGGATGTCCAGATAGCCGCCGTCGCGCAGCTGCCGGGCCTCCTCCGCCAGACCGGCGGCGGGCCCGGAGCCGGCCAGCACGGCCCACTGCCCCGCATCGGCCCCCGCCGCCTCCGCATCCAGCAGGCGCAGGGCCTGGGTCCAGCGCCCGCGCCGGGCGGCCAGGGTCGCCGGGGTCACCGAACCGTCCCGCACCCGGCGGCGCTGGAGCATCTGGAGTTGGCGTTTGGCCTGGTCGAGTTGGGGGCGCAGGGGCCGCGACAGGTCGAAGGCCAGGGCCACCCGGGCCGGGTCGCTCCCCAGGCCGGCCAGATCCTCGGGGCCCGGCTGCGGCAACGGTCGCGGGGCGGCCTCGCGCCAGGTCAGGCGTCCGGCCCCCACCGGGTCCTCGTCGCCGGGGTCGGGCGGGAACTTGTGGAAGCCGAACCGGGAACCCAGGGCACATTCGATCAGGACCCGATCCTGGTCCACCCGGCAGGCCCCGTCGGGGCAGTCGGCGGCGGGGACCCAGGCCCGCGGGTCCTGGCGCCAGGCCGGAAAGTCCCGGTGGGGCGGGCTGCCATAGGCCGCCTCCAGGTCCCGCCAGGTGGCGGAGAAGTCGGCCCAGGCGCGCCGGTACTCGGGGTTGCGGCGCAGGAACTCCCAGGCCCACTGGGCCGCGGTGAGCCGGGCGGTGAAGGCGTAGGCTTGTGGATCGCGCCAGTCGGGCATGGGGCCGGGTCTCCGCAGGGCTCGGGCACAGGATGCCAGTATCCCCGCCGATGCGGACGTGGACCAGCCCTGACCCCGGCTATACTGCCCAGGCATCGCCACAAGCGACACCCGAGCCGGGTCGCCCAGGGCGATGAGACTGCACCGCCAAACGCCCACGACAGACCCCGAGGAGACAGACACCATGACCAAAGAGCGCCACGCAACCAAAGAGAACAAGAAGAAGCCGGAGCACACGCTCAAGGAGAAGCGCGCCGCCAAGAAGGAGAAGAACTCGTCCAAGGGTTCCCTGGGCGGCGACCGGGCCTCCGCGAACTGACCTCAGCACACCGCCGGCCCTGGGGCCGGCGGTGTGCCCTGCCCATCCCTTCAACCCGGAAAGAGCAATTCGGCCGCAAATGAACGCGAAAAGCGCCAATGGTTCAGGTGCTTAGCGGCTGCCCTCTCGTCACCCGCAGGGTGGGCGCGGCGCTGGACCTAAGTCGTTGTCCATTTGCGTCAATTTGCGTTCATTTGCGACTCAGCTGCTTTTCTTAGGTTCAATAGGCCGGCGCCGCGTCCCCGTAGCTCAGGCCAGCCGCCCCGGCCTGCTCGCGCACCGCCTCGAAGACCTTGTGGTCCAGGGAGTCGGCCGCCCCGCCCTCGGCCTCCAGCTTGTCTTTCAGATAGCTCGCCCGCTCTTCGGCCAGCCCTTGGATCTGGCGCTTAAGCTCGTCGCGCTTGGCCGCGGTCTGGGTGACCAGGGCCTGGCGCTCACCCGGGGTCATGGCCTGCATGGGGGCCGGCAGGGCCTCTGGGGCAACAGTGGCCAGATCCACCCGGCCGCTGGCCACCGCATCCACCAGTTCCTGCTTGCCCAGCAGGTTGTCCTTGCCCGCCTCCGAGGCGTTGAAGGCGGCGCGCCTGGCCAGGGCCGCCGGGCTTGCCGCGGCCTTGGCCCGGTCGGCCTCGGCACTCTTGGCCACCTGGGCCTTGCGCTCCGGTTCGCTGCCGAAGTACAGGCGCGCCCCGTCCAGTTCCGCGGAGAGCTTGGCCAGCTTAGCGTCATAGGGGGTCGCGATGGCCACGGCGCTGCCGGCCTGACCCACCTGGAAGGCCCGCCCGTCGCCGAACTGGGCGATCTGCTGCCACTCCCGGGCCGTGTCGCGCTGGTCCCCGCATTGCACCGTGTTGACCCGGATACCCCGGGCCTTGGCCGCGGCCAGGGTGACCGGGTACTTGACGTCGTCCTGGTAGTCCATGTGGGGCGGGGCGTCGCCCACCAGGAAGACCACCTTGTAGGCACGCGCCTCCTGGGACCAGGAGACCCGGTTGACGGCCTCGTCCAGGGCCTGGTTGACCGCCTCGGGGCCGTCGCCGCCGCCGCCCGCCTGAAGCTGCATCAGGGCGGCGTAGACCGAGTCCAGGTCGGCGGTCAGGTCCACCACCCGGGTGACATAGTCGTCGCCCCGGTCGCGGTAGGCGACCAGGCCCATGCGGATCACGGGGGTCGGCTGGGCGGCGGCCATGGTCGAGGCGATGGACCAGATCTTCTCCTTGGCCGCCTGGATCAGGCCGCCCATGCTGCCGGTGGTGTCCAGGGCGAAGACTACATCCACCACCGGGCGGTTGCCCGGGTCGGCGGCGGGGATCTGGGCCGCCGGGTCCGGCGCGGCGGGCGGCACTTGCCCCTCCAGGGCCGGGAAATAGGCGACCGCCGCGGCGGTGAGCCCGAACAGGGCGAGGGCGATGAGCTTGGTGTTCATGGGTTTCTCCGTGGGTTGGGGTTCAGGCGGAATGGAGCCGCCGCAGGGCCGCCTCGGCGCCGCGATGGGCGCGCTCGAAGGCGTCGTCCGGGTCCTGCGCGGCGGCGGGGCCCCGGCCGAGGTCCGCGGGGATGAGCCCGAACAGGGCCTGGACCAGCGTCAGGGACCACACCGCCAGGAACAGGCTGCCGCTCTGGCTCAGGGCCCAGACCCCGGCGGCCAGACCCAGCAGGGTCAGTCCCAGGTCCGCCAGGGCGGCGACCAGGCCGGCATGGAAGTACAGGGAGCGCACCAGCCAGGCCATACCGGCCTGGAGCAGGACGAAGACCGGCAGCGGCAGGTGCAGGGCCAGGGCCAGGCCGCTGACCAGGGTCCAGGCAAGCAGGGTGCTGACCCGCCCGACCTTGGCCCCGGAGCGCCCGAGCAGGTAGATCAGGTAGCCGAAGGCGATTAGGGCGACCACCCAGCGCAGGGCCGGGACCCTGGGCAGGGCCAGGGATAGGCCGGCGAACAGGGCGCCGGCTGCCAGGCTCGCCGCTAGGGCGACCAGGGCCCCTTCGAGGAAACCGGGGCGGGTCATGGCTGCACCCCCCCGGCCAGGGGGCGGCCCTGCTTGGCGGCGAGCAGGGCCAACTCCACGTCGGCGGTCTGGACCCCGGCGGGGCTGCCCAGGCCCAGGTCGTCCCAGGGCTGGGCGGGGTGGCCGGCGGCGTCCGGCTCGGTCAGGGCCTCGACCTTCTGGCGCATGGCCTCCAGCCGGGCGCCGTCCTCGCGCACCCGGTCGGCCAGCTCGGCCTGGGCCGCGGCCAGTTCGGCATGACGCCGGCCCAGGGCCTTCTGGGCCCGCTCGGCCTCCAGGCGTCGGCGGATCACCGCCCGGGCCAGGTCGTCCTGCCCGGCCTGGAGGGCGGCGGCGAGTTGCGCCTCGGCGGTGTCCAGGGTCTCGCGCAGATCGGCGGCGCGGGTCGCAGCCTGGGCCAGGGCCTGGTCCAGGGCCCTGAGGCGCCGCTGGGCCTGGCCCTGGGCCTCTTCCATCTCCCGTAGGGCCTGCCGCAGCAGGGTGTCGGGCTCCTCCAGGCGGTCCAAGACCGCGTGGAGATCGGCGCGAAGGAGTCGCGCCACTCGGGTGATCAGTGCCATGTCGGGCCTCCGTTGACGGGGTGCCATGAAAGTCGCGCCGCAGGCGCTCCAAGCCCCCCTCTCCCACCGGGAGAGGGCCGGGGTGAGGGGAACTGCAAGGCCAGTCTAGGGAAGGGGCCCGGCGGGGCGTAGACAGGGCCGGGTAAAACCTGGGGGCTGCGGGTTACCGGAAATTTACCAAGGGCTGCAAGGCACAGGTTCAGTTACGAAAAGTTAAGGGGGGGTTAAGGCTGCTGCAACCGGGCCATCTCCATACTCGCAACCGTCATTTGGGGAGGAGCGTCCAAGGCCCCTGCCCCGCGTTGCAACCCGTCACTGGAGTCGATCCATGCACCACGAGATCCCCACCCACAGCCCCACCGGCCTGCGGCTGTCCCCCCGCGGCCTGATCGCCGGGGCCGTCGCCCTGGCCCTGGCCGGCGGCGCCGTGCTGGCCCAGGTGGACGCGGTCAATCCGCCGACCAACCCCAGCCAGGGCCAGGCCCAGCCCCAGGTTCAGGCCCCGGCCCAGGCCATGCCGGGCTTCGCCGACGTGGCCGCGCGGGTGACCCCCGCTGTGGTCAATGTGATGGTGGCCGGCAAGGGCGGCGCCGACCCGGAGCACGGTATCCAGGGGCTGCCCGATGGCGCGCCCATGCAGGAGTTCTTCCGCCGCCACTTCCAGCAGCCCGGCCAGGGCGGCAAGCACCACACCCAGGGGGTGGGCTCCGGCTTCCTGGTGGACGCCGACGGCCACATAGTCACCAACAACCATGTGGTCGAAGGTGCCGACGAGGTGCGGGTGACCCTGCATGACGGCGCCAAGTTCAAGGCCCGGGTGATCGGACGGGACGACAAGACCGATCTGGCCCTGATCAAGATCGATGCCGGCCGGCCCCTGCCCTATGTGGACCTGGGCCAAGGGACCCGGGCGCGGGTCGGCGACTGGGTCCTGGCGGTGGGCAACCCCTTCGGGCTGGGCGGCTCAGTGAGCGCCGGGATCGTCTCCGCCGAGGGCCGCGACATCAATGCCGGGCCCTACGACGACTACATCCAGGTCGATGCCCCCATCAACCGGGGCAATTCCGGCGGGCCCCTGTTCGATGCCCAGGGCCGACTGCTGGGGGTCAACACGGCCATCTATTCACCCACCGGGGGCAGCGTAGGCATCGGCTTCGCCATACCGGCGGACACGGTGCGCACCGTGGTGGCGGACCTGCGCACCGATGGCCGGGTGGACCGGGGTTGGCTGGGGGTGCAGATTCAGCCCGTCACCGAGGAGTTGGCGGCGGCCCTGGGGCTCAAGGAGGCGACCGGGGTCCTGGTGGCGGGCGTGGTCCCAGACGGGCCCGCGGCCGGCATCGACATCCAGCCCGGCGACGTGATCCTCAAGGCCGGCGGCCAGACCCTGAAGGACTACAAGGACTTGCCCAAGCTGGTGGCGGCCACCCAGGCCGGCAGCGCAATGACCCTGGACCTGGTGCGCA
>DYRB01000239.1 GCA_020718945.1 Lamprocystis purpurea
GTCAACGGGGTGGCGGAGCTACATTCCAAGCTCCTCAAGGAGGGCCTGTTCCACGACTTCTACGAGCTGTGGCCCAAGAAGTTCAACAACAAGACCAACGGCGTGACCCCGCGGCGCTGGCTGTCCCTGTGCAACCCCGGGCTGCGCGACCTGCTCGACGCGCGTATCGGCACCGAGTGGGTGCGCGACCTGAGCCAGCTCGACCGCATCGCCCCCCTGGCCGAGGACGCGGGCTTTCGCACCCGCTGGCGCGAGATCAAGCAGGCCAACAAGGCGCGCCTGGCGGCGGTGGTGGCGCGGGACTGCCATGTGGATTTCCCCCTGGGGGCCCTGTTCGACGTGCAGGTCAAACGCATCCACGAGTACAAGCGCCAGTTGCTCAACATCCTGCATGTGGTCCACCTGTACAACCGCATCAAGCGCGGCGACACGCAGGACTGGACCCCGCGCTGCGTGCTGATCGGCGGCAAGGCCGCGCCGGGCTATTTCATGGCCAAGCTGATCATCAAGCTGATCAACAACATCGCCGACCGCATCAACGCCGACGAGGACACCGAAGGGCTGCTGCGGGTCGCCTTCATCCCCGACTACCGGGTCACCCTGATGGAGGTCATAGCCCCAGGGGCGGACCTGTCGGAGCAGATCTCCACCGCCGGCAAGGAGGCCTCCGGGACCGGCAACATGAAATTCATGATGAACGGGGCCGTGACCATAGGCACGTTGGACGGGGCCAATATCGAGATACGCGAGCAGGCCGGGGCGGACAACTTCTTCCTCTTCGGCCTCACCGCCGAGCAGGTCGAGGCGACCCGCGGTCACTATGACCCCAACGCCATCATCGCCGCCGATCCGGCCCTGCTGGAGGTCATGGGCCTGATCGAGGCCGGCCACTTCAACCAGTTTGAGCCTGGGCTCTTCGATCCCATCATCCACGCCATCCGCAGCCCGCGGGACCCCTGGCTCACCGCGGCGGACTTCCACAGCTATGTGGAGGCCCAACACCAGGCCGATGTCGCCTACCGCGATCAGGACCGCTGGACCCGCATGGCCATCCTCAACTGCGCCCGCAGCGGGCGCTTCTCCTCCGACCGCACCATCGGCGAGTACAACCGCGACATCTGGCACATGCAGCCGGTGATGCCGCTGCCTTTGCGCTGAGCTTGGGATCGCCGGCCTCCGGCCGGCAACTGGCCCCCCTTGGAGCGCCGGCCTCCGGCCGGCAACTGGGCCGGCGTCCCGGGAGCGCCGGCCTCCGGCCGGCAACTGGGCCGGCGTCCCGGGAGCGCCGGCCTCTGGCCGGCAACTGGAACTCCGATGCCCGGGCCCCCATCTGCCCGACGCCTGCGTCTGTGCCACCCGCCGCGAGACGCAGCTTGACCCAGTTGCCGACGGGACCTCGGCGCTCCAGACCCTAGTGGTCCTGAACCCGGTGCAGGTGTACCGCCAGGGCGTAATCCAGGGTGCGGGTATGCTGAGCGAACCAGTCGGGGACCCGGTCCTCGATGTAGGCCCGGGCGAAGATGGTCTTGCCCGCGGCCAGTCGCTCGGCGAAGCGCTCCATCTCCCCCAGGACCCGCCCGTGCTCGGCGATGTGCTCCTGCCGGCCGGGAAAGCTGGTCTGGCGCATCAGGTCTTCTTCCGCGGCGAAATGGGCCCGGGTGTGGGCCATGAGTTGCGCGAACAGGTCGGAGAACTCGACCCCGTCCGACTGGGCGAGACGGTTGACCAACTCCGCGAACTCGGCATGGATCGCGTCGATGGCAGGGATGCCCAGGTGCAGATAGTCGCAGTCTTCGATCAGGGCCATGGCTCCGCGCCTCCGGGTCGCGGCATTCCCGCCAGGGGTGGCGGGCAGGGCCGGGGCGGCGGGGGGCCGCGCCCGGCGTGGGGACCCAAAGCCCGGGCGCCGCTGCGGGTGGCCCGGACTGGGGTCAACAACCGACCTCATCGGTCGGCTCACCCGCAGCATAAACGATGTCGGACATGACCATAGGTTCTGTGTCGCGATTGAGCGGAACCCCAGAAGGAGGCGCTGCCGGCCCGGCCCCTAGGGATGGTCCCGCGCCTCATCAGCGGTCGTCCACCCACAGCGCCTCACCCCGGCTGCGGACGACCTCGGCGTAGAACCGCGCGCTGGCCTTGAGGGTGCGGGCCTGGGTGGCATAGTCCACATGGACCAGGCCGAAGCGCTTCGTATAGCCGAAGGCCCACTCGAAGTTGTCCAGCAGGGACCAGGCGAAGTAACCGCGCAGGTCCACCCCCTGGGCCAGGGCCGCGTGGGCGGCGATCAGGTGGTCGCGCAGGTAGGCACGGCGTTCCGGGTCCGCCACCCGGCCATTCTGGGGCTCTGGGTCCGGAAAGGCGGCGCCGTTCTCGGTGACATAGAGGGGCGGGTTGCCGTAACGGTCCTTGAGGGCGACCAGGGCCTCGGTCAGGCCCTCGGGGTAGACCTCCCAGTCCATGGCGGTGTGGGGGCGGCCTGCCTGGCGGACCCGCAGGGCAGGGTCCGGGGCCGGGGCCTCCGCGTGACGCACCACGGAGCGCGAGTAGTAGTTGGCCCCGACAAAGTCCAGGGGCTGGCGGATCAGGGCCAGGTCGCCCTCCGGGAAGGCCGGCCAGGCGGGGCCGAAGCCCTCGATCAGCTCCGCCGGATAATGGCCGAGCAGGGCCGGGTCGAGGAACCAGCGGTTGATGAAGGCGTCGCGGCGCACCGCGGCGGCCCGGTCCCGCTCGCCGTCGGTCGCCGGGTGCTGGGGCTCCAGGTTGACCACCAGCCCGACCCGATGGCGCCCTTCGGCGCGGTAGGCCTGTACCGCGGTGCCGTGGGCCCGCAGCAGGTTGTGGCCCACCAGGGCCGCCTCGGCCAGGTCCCGGTGACCTGGGGCCAGGTCGCCGTACAGGTGCCCGGGGACCGTCACCACCCAGGGCTCGTTGAGGGTCGCCCACAGGGCCACCCGGTCGTCCAGGGCCCGAAAGACCGCCTGGGCATAGTCGCCGAACCAGCCGGCGGCATCCCGGTTGGCCCAACCACCGCGGTCCTGGAGGGCCAGGGGCAGGTCCCAGTGGTAGAGGGTGGCCATGGGGGTCAGGCCGAGCTGGTGCAGCCCGTCCACCAGGCGGCGGTAGAAGTCGAGCCCGCGGGGATTGACCCGCCCGGTCCCGTCCGGGAAGACCCGGCCCCAGTTGATGCTGAAGCGATAGGCATTGAGCCCCAGCTCGACCAGCAGGTCCAGGTCGTCGCGGTAACGGCGGTAATGGTCGCAGGCCAGATCGCCGGTCAGACCGTCGGCGATGCGCCCGGGCTCGTGGGAAAAGGCGTGCCAGATGCTGGGACCGGCCCCGTCGGCCAGGGGCGAGCCCTCGATCTGGTAGGCGGAGGTGGCGGCCCCCCACAGGAAGCCGTCGGGAAAGGCGTGCTCGGTCATGGTCGGGCCCAGGCTGGGGTTCAGGAGGACGGACTGGTCGGGGCCGGAATCGGGACAACCACCAGGGTCGGGTCCGGCTCCCGCAGGGGCATCAGGCGCCAGGTCCCGTCCGCGGCTATCTCCAGCAACTGGTCGTAGTCCGCCGGGTCGTCGTCGGCCTGGCCCAGGGTCAGATAGCTGATCATGTGGTTGCGCAGGACCTGGAGCAGCCCCCCGACCTGGAACTCGCTGAGCGCCCGGGACGGGTGGTCGAGGAAGACGAACTCAGGCGTGGCCAACAGGACCCGGGAGAAGGCGAGCAATTGCTGGTCGCCCAGGGACAGGATCTCGGACCATTGGTGCTCGGTGTCCAGGCCGCCCGCCCGGCTCAGGGCGGGACCCAGCCCCAGTTCCCGCAGGGTACGTTCGATGCGGTCGGTGGGGATCTTGTCGATCTGATCGGTGCGCAACAGGACCTCACGCAATGTGCCGGGGGGCAGGTAGGGACGCTCCGGGAGGAACAGGATGTCCTGGGGCTTGGGGCGCAGGATGCGCCCATCGCCGCTGTCCCACAGGTCCGCGGTGGCACGGAACAGGGCCTGGCCGGCCGCCTCGTCCTGGGCCCGGATGAGCAGCCGGGTGCCCACCGGCAGGGCCAGGGTCAGGTCCCGCACCAGGGTGCGCCCGTCCCGGGGGCCGGTCAGGGTGAGGCGCTCGTAGGCGACCTGGGCGCAGACATCGCACTGGGCTATGTGGGGGGCGTTCGGGGCCCGGGCGCGGTCCATGGCCTCGCGCAGGGACGCCAGCCGGGCGATTACCGCGGTGTAATTGGAAATGGACTGGAACTGAGTGACGATGATGGAGAAGGCCCCCAGCAGGTGCCCGAAGGCCATGGCGGACTGGGTGATGACCCCGAACTCTGCATTGCCGGCGATGAACAGCGGCGCCACCACCAAGGCCGGGATGATCTGGATCATGTAGTTGTAGCCGGTGGTGAAGAAGCCCAGGTTACGGTTCACGTCGATGATGTTGCGGAAGTTGTCGGTCAGGGCATCCAGGCGGGACAGCAACCGCGCCTTGAGCCGCCCCTCGCGCCGCAGCAGGGCTATGGAGTCCACGTTCTCGCGCACATGCACCAGGCGGGCGCGGAAGTTGGCCTCCTTGTCGAGCTGGTCGTAGTTGAGCTGGACCAGGCGACGGCCGATCAGCACCGTCACCGCCGAGCCCAGGGTGGCGTAGGCCACGGCCACCAGGAAGAGTTGCGGGCTGATGCTCCACAGGACCCCGGAGAAGGCGATCACGGTGAAGGTGGCGTTGAGAAACATGAGCACGAAGGACAGGGTGGTCGCGGTCAGGGCGCGGATGTCCTCGGAGATGCGCTGGTCCGGGTTGGGCACGTCCCCGGCCTGGTGCAGGCGGAAGTAGGTGCGGTCGCCCAGGTAGTTGTCTATGGCCCTGTGGGTCAGCCACTTGCGCCACAGGAGCCCGAGCCGCTCCTCGAAGTAGCGGTAATACACCGCCACCAGGGTGGAGACGCCAAAGACGGCGATATAGAGGGCAGCGTAGAACCAGAAGGAACTGGGGTCACGCCGCTCGACGGCGGTCATGAAGTCGCGGCCCACATAGCTGTTGACCACATTCAGGACATTGACCAGGACCAGCAGGGCGATCAGCCCGGCGAAGAGCGAGATCGCCTGGGCACGGACCGCCGGGTCACTGACGATGTCCTTCAGCATGTCGAGGAAGCGCAGCCAGGTGGCGCGGCTGATCGGTGTTCGCAGGAGGGTCATGGTCTGGTGGGCTGGTCCGCGGTGGTGTCCGCCCGGGGGTGCCGGGCCGGTATCGGCGTCGGGCGAGTATAGCCCCGCGGTTCAGTGCCCTGCGAGGGACCAATGGGTTAGATTATGGCTATGTCTGCATTAGGTGTTGGTCCGACCGGGAGGCCCACCGTGGGAGCGCC
>DYRB01000240.1 GCA_020718945.1 Lamprocystis purpurea
ACCACCGATGAGGCCCCCATGAAGATCGTCCTGGCCCCGAACGCCTTCAAGGGCAGCATGACCGCCATGCAGGCGGCCTTGGCCATGGAACAGGGGGTACGGGTCGCCTTCCCCGGGGCCGAGGTCCTCAGGGTCCCGGTGGCCGACGGCGGCGACGGGCTGGCCGAGGTGCTGATCGACGCCCTGGGCGGGGAGCCCAGGACCTTCGCCGTGTGCGGGCCCCTGGGCGCGCCGTTGCAGGCGACCCTGTGCCAGGTCCCCGCCCTGGGGCTGGCGGCGGTGGAAATGGCCGCCGCCAGCGGTCTGGCCTTGCTGGCCCCGGCGGACCGCGACCCGACCCGCACCGGCACCTATGGCACCGGCGAGCTCATCGGCGCCGCCCTGGATCTGGGGGCCCGACGCATCGTGGTCGGCATAGGCGGCAGCGCCACCACCGACGGGGGTGTGGGCATGGCCGCGGCCCTGGGAGTACGTTTCCTGGACGCCGCCGGCCGCCCCGTCGCCCCGGTGGGCGGGGCCCTGGGGCAGATCCGCCACATCGACATGACCGGGTTGGACCCGCGTCTGGCCGGGGTTCGGGTCGAGGCCATCTGCGACGTGGACAACCCACTGCTCGGGCCGACAGGGGCCGCCGCGGTCTACGGTCCCCAGAAGGGGGCGACCCCGGCCCAGGTGGTGGAGCTGGAGGCGGGGCTGACCCACCTGGCAGACCTGATCCAGGCCGAACTGGGCCAGGACATCCGCGACCTGCCCGGGGCAGGTGCGGCCGGCGGCCTGGGGTCGGGGTTGCGCGCCTTCCTCGGGGCAGAACTGCGCCGCGGGGTGGACCTGGTGCTGGACCTGGTGGGGCTGGACGCCGCCCTGGGCGGGGCCGACCTGGTGATCACCGCCGAGGGCCAGATCGACTACCAGACCGCCTTCGGCAAGGCCCCCGCCGGGGTCGCGGAGCGGGCCAGGGCGCTGGGCATCCCCTGCCTGGCCATCGCCGGGGGCATCGGCGAGGGCATAGCTGCCCTCCACCCCCTGGGCATCGATGCCGTCTTCAGCCTCTGCCCCGGGCCCATGACCCTGGACCAGGCCATGGCCGCCGGGCCGGCCCTGCTGGCCGGGGCCACCGAGCAGGCGGTGCGCTGCTTTCTCAGCGGTCGCCGCGAATTCCTTTGTCACCGACCTGAGTCAGTCTGAGGAAGTGCCGCGCCAGTAGTCCTGTTCAGGGCGAGGGGGTCAATCGCGCCGCCTGTCCGCCGGGTACCGGGCGACAGAAAGGCGGGGCATAATTGGCGGGGCTCGCCTGCCAGACCGATAACATAGCTCCCGGAGGCTACCATCCCCATGGACAAGCAACGGCTCACCGACCGCATCACCAGTACCCCCACCCAGTGCGGTGGCCGTCCCTGTATCCGCGGCATGCGCATCCGGGTCACCGACATCCTGGAGATGCTCGCCGAGGGGGTTGGGGTCGAGGAGATCCTCGCCGATTTCCCGGACCTCGAATCCGACGACATCCATGCCTGCCTGCTCTTTGCCGCACAGCGCACCGAGATCCCGCGGCTGGTCGCATGAAGATCTGGCTCGACGCCCAGTTGCCGCCCGCGCTGGCCCCATGGATTGCCAACAGCTTTGGGGTCGACTGTCACGCAGTTCGTGACCTCGGTCTACGCGACGCAGATGATCAGACGATCTTCCATTCCGCCCGTTCTGCGGGCCAAGTCGTGATTCTGAGTAAGGACAGCGATTTCGTTGACCTGGTCCTGCGTCTGGGCCCGCCACCTCAGATCCTTTGGTTGACCTGCGGGAACGTGACCAATCGGCGCCTGCGGGCCCTGCTGGATCAGGTCTTCCCAGATGCCCTGAGGCTGCTCGATGCTGGCGACGCCGTCATTGAGCTCGCCGACCGTTAACAGTCCCAATGCCCAGCGGCTGCCCCGCCGATTAGGTCACAACCCCAGCCTATCCCCCTCCGCCAGCGCCTCCCGCACCCGCCCCGCCAGGCGCGTCAGGCGCTTGCCCGAGCCGGCGCGGTTCACGGCGATCCACAGGGCCTTGTTCTCGGCGATCAGGACCACCAGGCGCCGGCCCCGGGTCACCCCCGTATAGAGCAGGTTGCGCTCCAGCAGGTTGTAGTGCTGCATGGCCAGGGGTATGACCACCGCCGGGTACTCGGACCCCTGGGCCTTGTGGACCGAGGTGGCATAGGCCAGGGAGACCTCGTCCAACTCGCCGAACTCGTACTCCACCTCGCGCCCGTCGAAGTCGATCCACAGGAGCCCCTCGCCCTCGTCGATGCGGGCGATGCGGCCTATGTCGCCGTTGAAGACCTCCTTGTCGTAGTCGTTCTGGGTCTGGATCACCTTGTCCCCCGGTGCATAGGTCCAGCCGAAGCGGGCGATGCGCGGGGTGGCGTCCGGGTTGAGGCGGGCCTGGAGATCGACATTGAGGGAGCGCGCCCCCAGGCCGCCGCGGTTCATGGGGGTGAGGACCTGGACATCGTCCACCGGGTGCAGCCCGAAGCGCCGGGGGATACGCTCCAGCACCACATGGAGCAGGCGCTCGTGGATCTGTTCCGGGTTGTCTGCGGCGATGACGAAGAAGTCGCTGTCCGGGTCCTTGGGCCGCTCGGGCATCTGGCCCTGGTTGATGCGGTGGGCGTTGGTGATGATCCGCGAGGCCGCCGCCTGGCGGAATATCTCCGTCAGCCGAGCCGTGGGCACGGCCCCGGAGGCGATCAGGTCCGCCAGCACGGCCCCAGGGCCAACGGAGGGGAGCTGGTCCACGTCCCCCACCAGCAGGACCGCCGCCTGATTGGGGATGGCCCGCAGCAACTGGTTCATCAGGGCCACATCGACCATGGACGACTCGTCCACCACCACCAGGTCCGCGGCCAGGGGCGAATACTGGTCGTGGCGGAAACCCAGGGTCTTGGGGTCGAACTCCAGCAGGCGATGGATGGTCTTGGCCTCGGCCCCGGTGGACTCGGTCAGGCGCTTGGCCGCCCGACCGGTGGGGGCGCACAGCAGCACCTCCACCCCCTTGGCCCGGAGGATGCGCAGAATGCTGTTGACCACCGTGGTCTTGCCCACCCCGGGCCCGCCGGTGATGACCCCGACCTTGCCGGCGATGGCCATGGCCACCGCGGCCCGCTGGGACCCGGACAGGGCCAGCCCGGTGCGGCCCTCGACCCAGGGGATGGCGGTGTCCGGGTCGATCCGCCCCCAGGGCGGGGGCCGGCCCTGGAGCCTGGCCAGCGACAGGGCTATGCCCTGCTCGGCGCGGTAGAGCGGCGTCAGGAAGACCGCCGGGCGCTCGTCGATGGCCTCGGCGGTGAGGTTGCCGTCGGCCAGATCCGCCGCTATGGCCGCCTCGCACAGGGGGGCGGGGATCTCCAGGAGCTTGGCCGCAGACTCGGTCAGGTCCTCCCGGTAGGCGGCGCAGTGCCCCTTGCCGGCGATCTCCTGGAGGCTGTGACGGACCCCGGCCTGGGCGCGCTCCGGGGAGTCCAGGGCGAAGCCCAGGCGCTGGGCCACGGCGTCGGCGGTCTTGAAGCCGATGCCGTGGATGTCCAGGGCCAGCCGGTAGGGGTTCTCCCGGACCTTGGCCACCGCCTCGTCCCCATAGGTCTTGTAGATGCGCACGGCCCGCGCCGTGCCGACCCCGTGGGACTGGAGGAAGACCATGATCTCGCGGATGACCTTCTGCTCGGCCCAGGCCCGGGTCACCCGCTCCTTGCGCTTGGGGCCTATGCCCGGCAGTTCCAGGAGTCGGTCCGGGTTGTCCTCGATGATGTCGAAGACCCGCTCGCCGAAGGCGTGCACCAGCTTGCGGGCGAAGTGGGGGCCTATGCCCTTGACCATGCCCGAGCCCAGGTAGCGCTCTATGCCCTCCAGGGTCGCTGGGGGGACGACCCTCAGGCTGTTGGCCTTGAACTGGAGCCCGTGCTGGCGGTCGTTGACCCAGACCCCCTGGCACTCGCAGTACTCCCCTGGGGTGACGCTGGCCGCCGAGCCGATCACGGTGATCAGGTCGCGCTCCCCGCGCACCTTGAGGCGCAGGACGCAGAAGCCCGACTCCTCGCTGTGGAAGGTGACCCGCTCTATGGCCCCGGCCAGGTGGGTGTTGGGGTCCGTGCTCAAGGCCGGCGGCCTCGGGTCTCCGGTCGGCCTATTCCAGGGCCAGGATGAACTGCCACTGCTGCGGGGTGACGGGCATCACCGAGAGCCGGTTGCCTCGGCGCAGCAGCGCCAGGCCCTCGAGGGGCCCGTCAGCATACTGGCGCAGCTCGGCCAGGGTGATATTGCGCCGCAGGTGGCGGCTATAGCTCAGGTCCACCAGGTACCAGCGCGGGTTGGCCGGGTCGCTCTTGGGGTCATAGTGCGGGTCCTCGGGGTCGAAGGCGGTGGGGTCCGGGTAGGCCGTGGAGGCGACCTCCGCCAGCCCGACTATGCCCGGCGCCTCGCAGTTGGAGTGGTAGAAGAAGACCCCGTCGCCCACTCTCATGGTGTCGCGCATCCAGTTGCGGGCCTGGTAGTTGCGCACCCCGTCCCAGGGGGTGGGGCCGGCGGCCAGGTCGTCGATGCCGAAGACCTCGGGTTCGGACTTCATCAGCCAGTGGGCCATGGGTCTCTGCATGCTCCTGAAAACGCCTGTGACCGGCCCAGGCGGCCGGCCGCGGGATCATAGCATGGGGGCGGGGGCCCTCTGGCCTTGTCGGGGGTCAGGGCGGGGCCAGGGCGTTCGTGAAAACGCCCGCAAAGTGATACTGTTGCGCGAGCGACCAGGCCTCGACGCCGCCCCAGGGATGCGGTAGCCCCGCTCCCCGAGCGACCCAGGCCCGCTGGCAACACCAGAGCGCGATGCCCATGCACTACCGAGTCTTCTATCTCTTTGCCCGTACCGGCGAGTCCGTGTCTTCCGCCAGTGCGGTGGAGATGTCCGCCAAGGACATTCGCGAGCAACTCCTGCCCAGGCTGCACTCCGAGGACGACTTCATCGGCCTCATCGACGCCGCCGACAACACCCTCCAGGTCCTATGCGAGCCCTTGCCGGACCGCTACTGGGTGGAGTTGCCCCTGGATGCGGCCCGCGCCTCCTATGGGCGCTATGTGAGCCTCGCCGAGCTTTCCGATCTGATCCTGGGGTTGCCCCAGGTCTTCGACCGCAGTGTCATCCCCGGGCTGGAGTACCGGCCCTGGTAGGTCGGGCCTTGTCCCGCCCAGTCCCGTAGCTTGTCCCGCCCAGTCCCGTAGAATGGTCCCGTAGAATCTGCACCGCGAATGGCGCATCAGGGGGGCTTTTCAATAGGCTCTGTCTGCATTAGCTGTTGGGGATGGCCAAGTCACTGAAGTGGCGGG
>DYRB01000241.1:0-4231 GCA_020718945.1 Lamprocystis purpurea
CGAGGTCATCGATCTCCCGGTAGAGGGCCAGACCCCCGGGGCGGGCGGTCGGTTTGAAAACACCTCGGTGACCGACCAGATCGGCGACATGGGCGGTCGCGTCAGCGGCCTGTTGAAGGCCATGACGGTGCCGGTCCAGGCCGCCCTCAAGGCCGCCGCGGCCGACGAATGGACCCTGGAGGTCAGCCTGGGGTTCAAGGGCGAGACCGGGGTCCCCTTCATCGCCTCCGGCGAGGCCAACGCCGCGGTCAAGGTCACCGCCAAGTGGAAGAAGGGGCCCTGATCCCGTGGCGGCTGACCCCCACATCGTCAGCCTGTGGCGGGATGCCGCGGCGACGACCTTCCTCTGTTCCGGGGTCCAGATCGCACCCCGCTACATCCTCACCGTAGCCCACGCCTTCACGGCACTGGCCATCGGCGGCAGTGCCTTCGTCTGCCAACTGCGCGGCAAGCACGGCGCCGTGCCGGCGAACCTCTTTGCCCGTCACGACCACCTGGACGCCGCCCTGTTCGAGATCGATGAGCCCATCGGCAGCGACTGGCTGCGTCTGCCCGACACCATCGACGACTACCAGGGCAGGCCGGCCACACTCCACGTCATAGATCCAGACACCCACCATGTCGCGACGCTGAGCCACGCCTCCGTCGGTTCCTATGACGGCCGGCACATGGAGTATGTCCTCAACCCCCAATCCGCCCTGGGGTACAGCGGCGGCCTGGTGGCGGTGGCGGGGCAGGTCATGGCCCTGCTCAATCGGCGGGCGACGGACGACCCCATAGCCCGCTCCATCGCCCTGGCGAAGCTCCGGCCCTGGATCGCCTGGGCCATCGATACCCCCAGCGATGGGGGCAGCCACGCGCCTGATCGCCAGGCCGCCGACTACGATGCCCTGGCGGGTCTGCTTGGCGAGCGGGCCCTGCAACGTCTGGCCAACGAGGGCACCGCGGACCTGCGCCGCCAGGGTGGATTTCCCCAGGACGCCGGTGTTCTCGTCGGGCGGCCCCCGCGGGAGTGCTTCCAGCCCCTGGTGGTCGCCCTTTACCAGGCCACCGAGCGTTGTCTCGCCGCCTGGCGGGCCCGGGCGGGACCCCTGCCGCGGCACTTCAAGGAAGATTGCCTGACCCTGCTCGGGGAACTGATCAAACTCGCCGTCGATCGGGACGGCTGCCCGCCTGCCCAGTTGGCAGAGATCGCCGCCGCGACCCCGGACCGCATGTTCGTCGCCTGCCGGCGAACCGGCACCGCCGCGGCCGTGTATTGCGCCCTCAGGGACATCCCGCTGCGGGTCGCCGCACGCAAGCCCGGCGACCGCGACATCGGCGGCGGGTCCGTCATCGACCTCGACGGCCTGGCCCAGGGCGTCGGCCCCGACGCCGAGCGCGACGCCTATCAGGCCACCTGGCTGGCGGTCAAAGGCGCCCCGGTGCCGGCGGACTTTGGCAGCGATGAGTATCTGGATATCCTCGAGGACGCCATCGACATGGAGTACCTGCAAACCCTGGAAAGAGCCTGATGCCCCTGCCCAGCTACCCCACCGACCGGGACATCCCCCTGGAACCCTGCGGCACCTGGCCGCTGTCGGTCCACCGCTTCGATGCCGTCACGACCGCGGCCCTGCGTGCCGCCGAGGCCGCCGGGCGGCCCCTGCTGCTGCGCGGCGCCCCCGGTACCGGCAAGAGCCAGACCGCCCGTGCCGCCGCCGCCGCGGCCGGTCGGCTCTTCGTCCCCGTGGTCATCGACGGACGCAGCGAGGCCCAGGACCTGCAATGGCGCTACGACGCCGTCGCCCGCCTGTCCGACGCCCATGCCCCCGGTACCCAGGCCCTGGAGGCAGGCCATTACCTCGGCCCGGGCCCCCTCTGGTGGGCCTTCGACTGGGCCGGTGCCCAACGCCAGTGGGACCTGCGCCAACAGGGCGACCGCCCCGAGCCGCCTTCCGGTTGGGCCCCCGAGAAGGGTGCCGTCCTGCTCATGGACGAGATCGACAAGGCCGACCCGGACTTGCCCAACGCCTTCCTGGAGGTCCTCGGCAATCAGGGGTTCAGCGTCCCCTTCCTGGGTCAACGGGTGGTGCGCGGGGCGACCCCTCCCCTGGTCATCATCACCACCAACGAGGAGCGCGACCTGCCCGACGCCTTCCTGCGCCGCTGCTTCGTCCATATCCTCCAAGCCCCCAAGGACCTGGCGGAGATGGGCCGGCGCCACCTCGAGCGCCGCGGCCTGCACTGTCATACCAGGGTCCTGGCCCGGGCGGCGGAGCTGCTGGAGGGGGACAGGGCCAAGGCCCGCGAGCACAAGACTTACGCCCCGGGGCTGGCGGAGTACCTGGACCTGGTCATCGCCGTGGCGACCCTGGGGGACACGGAACAGGCCCAGCTGGGGATGCTGGAGGCCACGGCCGGCTTCGTCCTCGATAAGGCCGCCCCGCTGCCGGGCTGATCGGGGGACGCGGTGCCGCCGGCCATCCACAGAGCCGCTACCAGCCGGGCAGACCTGGTACGCCTGCTGGCGGTCCTGTCGGCCGAGGAATGGCCCGCCGCGGCGCTGGCCCTGGGCTTCCTCGCGCCCCGCAAGGCCGGTGTCGGCGCTCGGTCCGCGGCCCCCAAGATCGAGGCCATCCCCAGTCCGGCTCAGTCATCACCGCCCGCCACCGAACCCTACCGCCCCTCCGACCTCCCGGACCTGGCCTTCTGGCGCGTCGTCGCCGACCGGACCCGGGCACCGGATCCGGCCGAAGGCGAGGCCCCGGCCTGGCTCGCCCAGGCCGCGCCCTGGGACGGGCTCCCCCTCAGCGACCCCACCCAGTCCAGGCCCGAGCAGGCAGAACTGGTGCCGCGCCCGCGTCAGGCCCGCCTCCTGCGCCGGGAACTGGCCCAACCCCACCGCGGCGCCCTGGACCTGGAGCGCCTGTGCCGCTTTCTGGCCGAGCGGCGCCTGCCCCGGCGCCTGCCGCGCCGGGTGCGCCCCCGCTGGCCGGCCCGGCTCGACCTGATGCTCGACCTCGCCCTGCCTCTGCGGCCCTACTGGGAGGACTTCTGGCACCTGGAGGCCGGGCTGCGCCACACCCTGGGCCGGCGCCTGCATGTCTGGCGCACCCGGGGCGGCGACCCGGGGGACCTCGTCGTTGCGGCGGACGGCCGCCCCGGCGAACTGGTCCTGGGCGACGGCGCCCTGATGATCCTCAGCGACGCCGGGCTCTACGCCCCCGGCAGCGGTCGTCACCGCCGCTGGCAAGACCTCGGGTACAGGGCCGCCCGGGCCGGGGTAAGGCCCCTGCTCCTGGCCCCGGTGCCGTTGCGCAGCGCCGATGCCGGCCTGGCCCGGGGGTTTCGCCTCATCCCCTGGGACCGCGGCGCCCCCCTGCATGTCCTGCGCCCATGTGCCACGGCCAGGGCCGACGCGGCACCTGGCCCGCACCCGGGCAACGAGGCCCTGGTCGCCGCCCTGGCCCCGGCCTCCCGGGTCGAGCCCCCCCTGCTGCGCGACCTGCGCCTGGCCCTGACCGACCAGGGGGCCGATGTCGGCAGCGAATACGCCGTCTGGAATCACCCCCAGGTGCGCGCGAACCTGCTTGCCTGCGCCCTGGCCAGCGAGCACCGCGGCGAGGCGGCGAAGGCCCTGGGGCTGCTCCCGGACCCTGTCCAGCGCCGGTTGGCGCAGCTCCGCCAGGCCGGCAACCGTCACCAGTCCCCCCTGATCCAGGCCGAGGAGGCCATTGCCGAGGGCCACCTGGCCCAGCCCGAGGCGCTGCGCCGCGCCCTCGACCTGGTTCGGCGCCTCTGCGCCACCCTGGCCCGCGGCGGCGACCCCGCCGCCGGGCGCGAACTGGCGGGCTATGTCGCCCACCTGGGCAGCCGCCGGCCAGACCTCCTGGCCCAAAGCCCGGCCCTCGCCACCGCCTGGGTCATCACCCGCCGCGAGGACCTGCGCCGCGGCACTCTGGGCGACATTCCGCCCGGGGTGGACCTCGCCGCCGTCGCCTGGCTCCTGGAGGACGCGGCCCCCGCCTACCTCGGCCAGGTGGGCGACGCCCTGGGGGTCTTTCCGGCGGACTGGCCGCAGCCCGTCTGCCATCTCGCCGAACTGGAGGCGGTGGGGGACTACTGGGAGGTGCGGGATGCCTCCGAACCCCCTTCCCCCCTTGGGGGAAGGGCCGGGGATGAGGGTGCCCCCCTCCCTTCCCCCCTTGGGGGAAGGGCCGGGGATGAGGGTGCCCCCCTCCCTTCCCCC
>DYRB01000241.1:4331-5346 GCA_020718945.1 Lamprocystis purpurea
CTTGGGGGAAGGGCCGGGGATGAGGGTCTTGCGCCCCCCCAACTCCTGCGCCTGGGCGAGTCCCTCACCCTGGACCCAGGTCGGCGCTACCGCCTCACCCTGGGTCGCCGGCAACTGGACCTGGAATCGGTGCGCCGGCCGCCCTGGGCGGCGGGGATGGGGCGCGACGCCGCCGGGCTCTTTGCGCAACTCGAGGATGGGCGGCGGCTCCATTGGCCCGGCTGGGCCAGGGACCAGGGTGTCGATGCCCAGGGTTGGTGGGCGGAGTTCGAGGTCAGGGGCCTGGTGCAGCGTATGCGCTGGATACCGCCCGGTCAGTTCCTCATGGGCTCGCCGGAGAACGAACCGCAACGCACCGCTGAGGGCGAATACGCAGAGACCCAACACCAGGTCACCCTCACCCAGGGGTTCTGGTTGGCGGACACCGCCTGCACCCAGGCCCTGTGGCGGGCGGTCCTCGGAGAGTCCCCAAGCCGGTTCGTGGGCGACGAGCGGCCGGTGGAGCAGGTCTCCTGGGACGATCTGGTGCAACGCTTCCTGCCGGCCCTGAATGCTTTGGTCCCGGGCGTGGAGGCCGTCTTGCCCACCGAGGCCCAATGGGAATACGCCTGTCGGGCCGGGACCACCAGCCCCTTCGCGTTCGGCGACAACATCACCACAGACCAAGTCAACTACTGCGGCAACTACCCCTACGCGGGCGGTCCGAAGGGCCAGTATCGCGAACAGACCCTAGACGTAAAGGCCCTGCCCGCCAACGCCTGGGGCCTGCACCAGATGCACGGCAATGTCTGGGAGTGGTGTGCGGACTGGGTTGGGCCCTACCCTGGGGAGGGGGTGATCGAACCGCTGGGACCGCCTGGGGGCCGCAGGCGCGTGCTGCGTGGCGGCACTTGGATCGGCGACGGCGGGTACTGCCGGTCGGCCATCCGCCTCGGCTTCGACCCCGGCAACCGCAGCGGCAACTTCGGCTTCCGTCTTGCCCTAGGTCCTTAAGCTCAGGCAGGGCCCGGAGGGC
>DYRB01000242.1:0-3146 GCA_020718945.1 Lamprocystis purpurea
CCCACGGTGTTTCCGGCCGCGGTGCCAGGTGTTGCTCTCAAATTTGGAATTGCTGCCGCGGTGCCGGGCCAGGTCCGAAGCTTACCCAAATCGGTTACACTTTTCGGCAATTTTTGCCGGGGCACTGGGCCCCGGCGCAACCAGCGTGAGCGCCGTGCTGCCAGCCAAGATCCTACTCGGGGTGAGCGGGGGCATCGCCGCCTACAAGGCGGCCGATCTGGTGCGGCGGCTGCGCGAGACCGGGGCCCAGGTGCGGGTGGTCATGACCCGGGCGGCCCAGGCCTTCGTTGCGCCCCTGACCTTTCAGGCCCTGTCCGGCCAGGAGGTGCGCTGCGACCTGCTGGACCCCGGCGCCGAGGCGGGCATGGGCCACATCGAACTGGCCCGCTGGGCGGACCTGATCCTGGTGGCCCCGGCCACCGCCGACCTCCTCGCCCGGCTGGCCCATGGCCTGGCGGACGACCTGCTCACCACCCTGGCCCTGGCCAGCACCGCCCCGCTGGTGGTCGCCCCGGCCATGAACCAGGCCATGTGGCGCCACCCGGCGACCCAGGACAACCTGCGCCTGCTGCGCACACGGGGGGTGCGGGTGCTGGGCCCGGCCGAGGGCGGCCAGGCCTGCGGCGACAGCGGTCCCGGGCGGATGCTGGAGCCCGCCGAGATCGTGGCGGCCCTGATCACCTCAAACTCGGCCCCGGCCCCTGGCCCGCTCGCCGGGTGTCGCGCCCTGGTCACCGCCGGGCCTACCCGGGAACCCCTGGACCCGGTGCGCTTCCTCGGCAACCGCAGTTCGGGGCGCATGGGGTATGCTGTGGCCCGCGCCCTGGCCGAGCGCGGGGCCGAAGTGACCCTGGTGAGCGGGCCCAGTGCCCTGACCCCGCCGACCGTGGCGGAGCTGGTACGGGTGGAGACCGCCCTGGAGATGCATGCGGCGGTGTTGGCCCGGGTCGCTGCCTGCGACCTGTTCGTCGGCGTCGCCGCGGTGGCGGACTACAGGCCCGCCGCCGCCCATGAGACCAAGATCAAGAAGACCGAGGATGAGTTGACCCTGCGCCTGGTGAAGAACCCCGACATCCTGGCCGAGGTGGCCGGCCGGTCCGACCGGCCCTTCACCGTAGGCTTTGCCGCGGAGACCGACGCCCTGGAGGCCCATGCCCGCGGCAAGCTTGAGGCCAAGCGCCTGGACATGATCGCCGCCAACTGGGTGGGCGGCGTCGCGGGTGGTTTCGAGGGCGAGGACAACGCCCTGCTGGTCCTGTGGGAGGGCGGCAGCCGCGCCCTGCCGTCCAGCCCCAAGGATCTGCTCGCCGCCGCCCTGGCCGACCTCATCTGCGAGCGCTACCTTGCGCCCCATCCAGGTTAAGGTTCTGGATCCCAGGCTGGGGGCAGAGTTTCCCCTGCCCACCTATGCCACCGACGGCTCGGCGGGGCTCGACCTGCGCGCCATGCTCGCCGCGCCCCTGGACCTGGCCCCCGGGGCCACGGAGCTGATCCCCACCGGCATGGCGGTGCACATCGCCGACCCGGGGCTGGCGGCGCTGATCTTGCCGCGCTCGGGCCTGGGGCACAAACACGGCATAGTCCTGGGCAATCTGGTCGGGCTGATCGATTCGGACTACCAGGGCCAACTCCTGGTTTCGTGCTGGAATCGCGGGGCCGGGGCTTTCAGAATCGAGGTCGGCGAGCGCATCGCCCAACTGGTCCTGGTGCCGGTGGTGCGGGCGCGCTTCGATCTGGTGCAGGAGTTCGCCGATTCCGCCCGCGGCGATGGCGGGTTCGGACACAGCGGGAGGACCTGAACGCCCCATTGGGGCGCGCAGGACCGGCGTTTATCAGAGGTCTTGGGGGGGGGAGCATGCAATCGCCGCGCGACAAAAACGTTAAGGGCCAGACCGGGGCCCCCAAGCCCCCGTCCAGTCCAGGCATGGGGCGGTTCTGGCTGACCGCTTTCTTCGGCGTGGCGCTGATCCTGTTGCTCGCCACGGCCATCGGGGTGCAGGTCTGGCTGACCCGCGAGGAGGCCGCAGCGACCCAGCAGTTGTCGGCCTGGACCGAGGCGACCGCGCGCAATGTGGTCAACCGCATCGCCACCGTCCAGGGGCTGCTGCGGGAGTGGGGGAACGATCCCAGCCTCCAACAGGTCTTCCGCGGCCTGGACGAGGCGGGGATGCGCGCCAAGGAGGAGTCCATGGTGCGGCAGATCCCCGAGGCCCTGGGCATCCACCTGGTCGCCCCCAATCAGACCGGCATCATGGACGGTGCCGGGCCCTTCATGAGCTACGCGGCCCTGGACCTGATGCGCCAGGCCCTGCAAGACCGCAAGGTCTCGCCCCTGGAGGTCCACCGGGTCGGTCAGCCCGATATGCACCTGGCCATCGTGGGCCCGGTCTTGGCCGACCAGGGGGGCAAGGGTCTGGGTGTGGTGCATGTGGCCCTGCCCCTCTCCCTGCTGCCGCCGGTGGCGGACGCCGGCGGCACGGCGGGGCTCATCCTCTACCAGCAACGGGTGCGCGACGATGTGGTCACCCTGGCCCAGGGTCAGGGGGGGGGCGTCCCGGACACCCCCCCGGCCCGATTCGTGGACATCCCCGGCACCTCCCTGCGGGTGGCGGTGTGGCCCGCCACGATCAGCCTACTCGACAGCGGCGTCCTGCTGTGGGCCGGCGCCGCCTATGTCGCTGTCCTGGCCCTGGTGGCCCTGGTCCTGTGGGTTCCCTATCGCAGCCTGCACCGCGCCCTGGCGTTGGATCACGCCGGCCTGGTGGCCCTGGTGGAGGACGGTGTGACCCACAGGCCCCTGCGGCGCTTGAAGTGCCGCGTGGCCGAGACGGATCTGGTCCAGGAGAGCCTCTTCCCGCTGCTGCGCAACATAGCACCGGCCCGCGGGGGGGCGGTAAGTCCCCGGGAGCCCACCCCGCCGTTGCCCGAAGCGGCTACCCGAGATCACCCCTTTGCCCTCGATGGCCTCGACGGCGACATCCCGCAGGCCGGCGGCTATGTGGTGCTGGAGCACGGTGAGGCCGAGGTGTCTACGGCGCCGGATGTCTCCGCCGCGGTACCGGCCAACACCCAGGCGGCAGGCACCGAGGCGGCGGACGGGCCCGGCGCAGCCGACCTGGCCGATGCGGTGGGTCAGGTGCACTCCC
>DYRB01000242.1:3246-5345 GCA_020718945.1 Lamprocystis purpurea
GCGGACGGGCCCGGCGCAGCCGACCTGGCCGATGCGGTGGGTCAGGTGCACTCCCCCATCTTTCGTGCCTACGACATCCGTGGCCTGGTTGGCGACGGGCTCGACGAGCGGGTCATGCGCGACATCGGTCAGGCGGTGGGCAGCGAGGCCACGGAATTGGGGGACAAGTCGGTGATCGTCGCCCGGGACACCCGGGCGTCCAGCGAGGCCCTGTCCACTGCCCTGGTCGTCGGCCTGCGGGCGAGCGGGCGGGATGTCTTCGACCTGGGCGTTGCACCTACGCCGCTGCTCTATTTCGCCACCCGCTACCAGGGCGATACCTCCGGGGCCATGGTGACCGCCAGCCACAACCCACCCGAATACAACGGCTGCAAGATCGTGCTGGCGGGTCAGAGCATCGGGGACGATCAGATGCGCACGATCCAGCGGCGCATCCAGCGTCGCGAGTTCACCGAACGGACCAAGGGCGGTTACCAGCAGCAGGAACTCGCCACCGCCTACATCGACCATGTCGAGCGCGATGTCACGGTGGCTCGCTCCCTCCGGCTGGTGGTGGACTGCGGCAACGGCGCCGCGGCCCTCTTGGCCCCCGCCCTCTACCGGGCGCTCGGCTGCGAGGTCATCGAGTTGCGTTGCGACATCGAGGGCGGCTTCCCCGACGGCCAGGTCCCGGACCCGTCCCGGGCGCAGAACTTGCGCGACCTGTCCGATGCGGTGAGATCCCTGGGTGTGGACCTGGGCCTGGGGTTCGACGGCGACGGCGACCGCCTGGGGGTGGTCGATTCCGACGGGCGCTTCATTGCCATGGACCGGGTCCTGATGCTGTTTGCCGCGGATGTGCTTTCGCGCCACCCCGGCACCGACGTGGTCTATGACGTCAAGTGCAGCCACCTGCTCGCCGCCGAGATCCTGCGCAGCGGCGGGCGCCCGGTAATGTGCCAGTCCGGCCATTCCCGACTCAAGTCCAAGCTGCGTGAGACCGGGGCCCTGCTGGCCGGCGAACTGAGCGGCCATGTCATCTTCCAGGAGCGCTGGTTTGGCTTCGACGATGCCCTCTATGCCGGGGCCCGGCTGCTTGAGCTGCTGTCCCTGGACCCGCGGCGCTCGGCGGAGGTCTTCGCCAGCCTGCCGGACGCCGTCGGCACCCCGGAGTTGCTGCTGCCCCTGGCGGAGGGCGAGGCCCAGGCCATAGTCGAGCGCATCGTCGCCCTGGCCGACCGCCTCGATGGGGTGACGGTCAACACCGTCGACGGGCTGCGGGCCGAGTTCGACCGTGGCTGGGGGCTGGTGCGGGCCTCCAATACCCAGCCGGCCCTGTCGTTCCGTTTCCAGGGGAACGATGCGGAGGCCCTGGAGATGATCCAGGGGCTGTTCCGCCGCTTGATGGATCGGGTCGCGCCGGACTTGGCCCTGCCCTTCTAGCTATTTGCGTTCATTTGCGGCTCAACTGCTCTCCTTAGCTTCACCCATCGGAGTCGAGATGTCCCTCCAGAGCGAACGTGCCCACAAGATCGCCGATGTCCTCATCGAGGCGCTGCCCTACATCCAGCGCTTTCGCGGCAAGACCATGGTCATCAAGTACGGCGGCAACGCCATGGTGGACGAGGCCCTCAAGCACGGCTTCGCCCGCGATGTGGTGCTGATGAAGCTGGTCGGGGTCAACCCGGTCATAGTCCATGGCGGGGGACCCCAGATCGGCAGCCTGCTTGGTCGCTTAGGCAAGGACAGCGTCTTCGTCCAAGGCATGCGGGTGACGGACGCCGAGACCATGGACGTGGTGGAGATGGTCCTGGGCGGCCTGGTCAACAAGGAGATCGTCACCCTCATCAACCGCCACGGCGGCTCCGCGGTGGGCCTGACCGGCAAGGACGGTGACCTGATCCGGGCCCGTCAACTGGTGTTGCGGCGCGATGCCCCGGAGTTGGCCGAGTCGGAGATTATCGACCTGGGCCATGTCGGCGAGGTGCAGAGCATCGACGTGGACGTGGTCAACCTGTTGGTGCGCGGCGACTTCATCCCGGTCATTGCCCCCATCGGGGTGGGCGACGACGGGCGTTCCTACAACATCAATGCCGATCTGGTGGCCGGCAAGCTGGCCG
>DYRB01000243.1 GCA_020718945.1 Lamprocystis purpurea
CGTACTGCACATAGGTCGGCACGTCGCTGGCGCGGATGATGACCAGCCGCACCTGCGGATTGCTGGTGCCCAGGATCAGCTTGCGGCTGGTCTCTGGGTCATCGAGGGGGACTATCCCGGCAGCGGCCAGCAGGGGCAGGGTCTGCTCGAAGATGCGCCCCTTGGACAGGGCTATGGTCAGGGGCGCGCCCAGTTCCACGGCCCTAGCCCTGGCCCCGGACCCGGCGGATGTCGGCACCCAGGGCGGCGAGCTTGCCCTCGATGCCCTCGTAACCACGGTCGATGTGGTAAACGCGGTCCACCAGGGTCTCTCCCTCGGCCACCAGCCCGGCCAGGACCAGCCCGGCGGAGGCGCGCAGGTCGGTGGCCATCACCGGGGCTGCGGTCAGGCGGTCCACCCCGTGGCAGACGGCGATGTTGCCCTCGACGCGGATGTCGGCCCCCATGCGCTGGAGTTCCGGCACATGCATGAAGCGGTTTTCGAATATGGTCTCGGTGACGGTCCCGACCCCCTCGGCCACCGCATTCAGGGCACAGAACTGGGCCTGCATGTCGGTGGGGAAGGCCGGGTGGGGGGCGGTGTGGATGTCTACCGCCTTGGGCCTGCGCCCGCCCATGTCCAGGTCGATCCAGTCCGGCCCGACCGCAATCTGGGCCCCGGCCTCACGCAGCTTCTTCAGCACGCTGTCGAGGTACTGGGGGCAGCAGTCCAGCACCCGCACCCGCCCGCCGGTGATGGCGGCGGCCACCAGGTAGGTCCCGGTCTCGATGCGGTCGGGCATGACCCGGTACTCGCCCCCGTGCAGGCGCTCCACCCCCTGGATGCGGATGCTGTCGGTGCCGGCGCCCTCGATCTGGGCCCCCAATGTGTTGAGGAAATTCGCCAGGTCCACGACCTCGGGCTCGCGGGCGGCGTTCTCGATGATGGTCTCGCCCTCGGCCAGGGCCGCGGCCATCATGAGGTTCTCGGTCCCGGTGACCGAGACCAGATCCATGACCAGGCGTGCCCCCTGGAGACGGCCGGCCTGGGCGCGGATGTAGCCGCTCTCCACGCTGATGTCGGCCCCCATGGCGCGCAGCCCGTCGATGTGCAGATTCACCGGCCGGGCGCCGATGGCGCAGCCCCCGGGCAGGGAGACATCGGCCTCGCCGAAGCGGGCGACCAGGGGCCCCAGCACCAGGATGGAGGCGCGCATGGTCTTGACCAGCTCGTAGGGGGCAGCGTGGCTGGTGAGCCGGCCCGCATCGACGCGGATGCGCCCGGCGCCCAGGTCGGTCAGGGTCACCCCCATGCGCCCCAGCAGGGTCTGGGTGGTGGCGATGTCGCGCAGGCGCGGGACATTGGACAACAGCACCGGCTCGGCGGTGAGCAGGGTCGCCGCCAGTATGGGCAGGGCGGCGTTCTTGGCCCCGGAGATATGTACCTCCCCCGCGAGGGGCCGGCCGCCGGTGATCAGGAGCTTATCCATGGGGGGTTCATGCTGAGTGGAGGATAGGGGTAGGGTGCGGCCGAGGGCGGCGGTACTGCTGGCATCCATAGGGCGTCCGTCAGGGTCGTTGTGGTGCGCCGGTATCCGCGCCCAGGGGCAACAGACCGGCGAGGTTGGTGATGGCGGCGAGGCGCGCCAGGGAATCGGGGAGGTGCAGTATCTCCATGCGCTGATCGCGGCGCCGGGCCCGGTCGACCCATTCCAGCAGCAGGGCCAGCCCGGCGCTATTGGCTTTGCCGACCGCTGCCATATCGATGCGCACCAGCGGGTGGGCGGGAAACTGCCGTTCCCCCTCCCTAAAAATCTGATCGACGGTGGCGAAGTCGAGATCGCCAGAGAGGGTAAACTCCCCGGGCCCGGTATTGGTCAGGGTGGGGGTATTCATCCGGCCGTCTTGGCGTTCATGTCGCCGAGGCGCTTGACCAGGCCGTCGATGCCGCCCTCGCGGATCTGGGCGGCGAAGCTGCCCCGGTAATTAGTGACCAGGCTGACGTTGTCGATGACCACGTCATAGACCTTCCAGGCCCCGTCCTTGAGGTAGAGCTTGTAGTCCACCGGCAGGGGCGGGCCGCCGCGCTGGACTATCTCGCTGGCCACGGTCACCGAGTTGGCGTCGGCCCCAGGGCGCACCGGCAGGTAGCGGATCTCCTGGCCCGAGTAGCGCAGCAGGGCCTTGGCATAGGTGCGGATGAGCAGCTCCTTGAACCCCTGGGTCAGGGCCTGCTGCTGGGCCGGGGTGGCCTGGGCCCAGTGGCGTCCCACCGCGGACTGGGTGATGCGCCCGAAGTCGAAGTGCGGCGCCAGGATCTCAGAGACCAGCTTGTAGATCAGGGTCGAGTCGCGATCAACCTCGGCGCGGCGCTTCTCCAGGGTGCTCAGCATGCGCGAGCTGGTGTCTTTCACCAGGGCGGAGGCCATGTCCGGGGAGGCCGCGACGGCGACCCCAGTCAGCAGCCACAGCCAGAGGGCGGCGAACAGGGCGATACGTGGTTTCATTGGGAGGACTCCCCGGCTTTGTTGTAGAGGAACTGGCCGATCATCTGTTCGAGCACCAGGGCCGACTGGGTGTGGCCTATGGTGTCGCCGTCGTGCAGGTATTCGGTGCTGCCCCCCGGGTCCAGGGCTATGTATTGCTCGCCCAGCAGACCTGAGGTGAAGACGTTGGCGAAGGTGTCGTTGGGCAGGTTGTCGTAGTCGCGCTCCACCCTCAGGGTGACCAGGGCCTCGTAGGTCCCCTTGTCGAAGCTGATGGACTCCACCCGCCCGATGCGCACCCCGGCGATGGTCACCGGGGCCCGCTCCTTGAGGCTGCCGACGTTGTCGAAGCGGGCCTTGAGCAGGTAGCCGCCGCCGCCCTTGGTGGCGCTGAGGTTGCTCACATGCATGGCGAGGAAGAACAGGGCCACGATGCCGGCGGCCATGAAGGCCCCGACCAGGATCTCGATAGTGCGTGTCTGCGCCATGGGTTCAGTTCCCGAACATCAATGCCGTCAAAACGAAGTCCAGGCCCAGGACGGCCAGGGCCGAATGCACCACGGTCCGGGTGGTGGCCCGGCTGACGCCCTCCGCCGTGGGGTCGGCGTCGTAGCCCTGGAACAGGCTGATCCAGGTGACCACGAAGCCGAAGGCGAGGCTCTTGATCACCCCGTTGACCACATCCTCGCGGAAGTCGATCTTGGCCTGGAGCTGGCCCCAGTAGGCCCCCTCATCCACGCCCAGGAGCCCGACGCCGACGAACCAGCCGCCCAGCACCCCCACGGCGCTGAATAGGGCCGCCAGCAGGGGCATGGAGATCAGGCCGCCGACGAAGCGCGGGGTCAGGATGCGCTTGATCGGGTCCACGGCCATCATCTCAAGACCCGAGAGCTGTTCGGTCGCCTTCATCAGTCCGACCTCCGCGGTCAGGGCCGAGCCGGCCCGCCCGGCCACCAGCAGGGCGGTGACCACGGGCCCCAGCTCGCGCACCAGGGAGGCGGCCACCATGACCCCCAGGCTCTGGGCGGCGCCGAACTGGGACAGGACATGGTAGCCCTGGAGCCCCAGGACCATGCCCACGAAGAGCCCCGACACGGCGATGATGAGCACGGACAGGACGCCGACGTTGAACACCTGGGCCAGCAGCAGCCGCGGCCGGGTAACCAGTTGCGGCAAGCCGAGCAGGATGCCGACCAGTAGCAGGTGTGCCCGGCCCAGGCCGCCGAGGGCCTGGAGGCCGGTCCGCCCCAATTGTCGCAACAGCTCGGACATGGCGGGCCTAACCGAGGAAGTCCTGTGCCAGCTCGGGGGCCGGGTAGTGGAAGTGGACCGGGCCGTCCGCCTCCCCGTGCATGAACTGGTGCACCCACCCGGAGCCGGACGCCTCGACCTGCTTGGGATTGCCCTGGGCCATCACCTGGCCGTTGGCGATGAGATAGATGCGGTCGGCGATGCCGGCGGTCTCCGCCACGTCGTGGGAGACCACGATGCTGGTCAGCCGACTGGCATCGTTGAGCTGGCGGATCAGGGTCACCAGCACCCCCAGCGAGATCGGGTCCTGGCCGGTGAAGGGCTCGTCGTACATGATCATCATCGGGTCCAGGGCCACAGCCCGGGCCAGGGCGACGCGCCGCGCCATGCCCCCGGACAACTCGCTCGGCATCAGGTCGCGGGCCCCGCGCAGGCCGACTGCCTCGAGCTTCATCAGCACCAGCTTGCGGATCATGGACTCGGGCAGCCGGGTGTGTTCGCGCAGCGGGTAGGCCACATTGTCGAACACGTTGATGTCGGTCAGTAGGGCCCCGCTCTGAAACAGCATGCCCATGCGGGTGCGCAGCCGGTAGAGGTCGCCACGGCTCAGGGCGTGGACGTTTTGCCCGTCCACCTCGATGGTCCCGGCGTCCGGGCGCAACTGCCCGCTGATGAGCTTGAGCAGGGTGGTCTTGCCCGTGCCGCTCGGCCCCATGACCGCCGTGACCTGGCCGCGTGGTATGTCCAGGTCGATGCCGTCGAAGATGACCCGATCCCCGCGGGCGAAATGCAGCCCGCGCACCCGCACCAGGGGCGGGTGGCCGCCTGGGCCCTGGGCCTTGCGTTGGGTCTCGGCGCTGCCGCCCCGCGGGGTAGTCCCAAGGATCGGCTCGCGCACAGGCTGGGCTGTGTGGGGGCGATGCCTCCCCATGACTGGTCTCCGTGGCGCTGGGCCGGAGTTACAAAGCGCGCAATTGTCTGGGTCTGGGGGGGGCGAGTCAAGCCGGGGGACCGGGAGGGTGCGACCAGACCTGAGGTGCCCTCGACGACGGCGTAGATGGCGTCGGAGTGACGGCGTAGCCGTCGGCCACCCAAGCCGTCGTTCCGGCACGATGCAGGGACCCAGGGCCAAGGACGGTACCCCGCGGGTTCGCTGAAGACGTACTGACGACTCCATCCCAAACAGGCGTCCTAGACCCGCGGGCTGTAGTGCAGGGTCCGCAGCTTGTCCCGCACCTGATCGAGCCGCCGCCTGGGTTTCGGTTCCGCGCCTGCGCCGTCCATCGCTGCCTCCACCTGGAGTTGTTGCCGATGACTGTATATATAGTCAGCCTAGGCGGAAGCGCCAGGTCCGATGCCCCCGCCAAAGTCGGCGGACCGACGGGGCGCCGAGTCTGCGGGATGGACAGCACCCGACCTTACCCGGTCCAGGGGCCGCCATGGCCGCACTTGCAGCCACCATTAGTGCGACCGACTGTTGCCTAACTGACTGACCCATCGAGCTATACAGCCAAACCCTGGTCGAATCTGGGCCGGATGTAGGCGGCGGCCCGGAGGCGGGGCGTGCCGAAACCGACGGGCGTGGCCGCATAACTCACCTCAAGCAGACACACAGATCGAGCGGCAT
>DYRB01000244.1:0-2326 GCA_020718945.1 Lamprocystis purpurea
GCGAGCTGGCGCAGCCGAATGCCAAGACCACGGGGCTCTTGATCTATGTCCCCGCCGCGGCACCGGTCACCGACGAGGACCGGCAGCGAGACCCGTTTTCGATCTACGGGGGTTGCGGCAGCACCTTTCCGGCGGGCGACGGCGATGAGTATCTGAGCCTGTGTCTCAAGGCGAAGCCGGACCACGCCACCGAGATCCGCCGCCTCTTCAGCGAGAACCTAGCCCCCAGTTTCGCGGTGATCGATGCCGTGGGCGGCGGGCTCGGCTGGCCGAGCCTGCGCGCCTTGCTGGTTGCGGAATCGGCGCGCGACATCCTGTTTGCGCTGCTCGCCCCAAGCCACCGGCAGGCCCAGGCATTGAGGGCACAGGACACCTGGGTCGGCGAGGCACGGGACCTGTTCAAGGCCGCCTTCGGGCTCAAGCTCAAGACCCGGGGCAAGGCGTGGTCGACCATCGCGGACGAGCTGTGGCGCTTCCTGCTGTTCAGCGAGTTCGTGTTCGATCTGCCCACGGGGTTGCCCGAGGCCCTCGCGGATGTACCGCGTGCCCCGGACTCGGCCCGACCGCTGGTGATCGATCTGTGCGAGCGGCTGCGCAATGACCAGCGCACCCGCGTGACCTACATCGACCGGGCGGAAGGCATCGAGCGGGAGCTCAACCTGCGCGCACTCTGCGCGGACCTGACCGATCTCGGCATGCGGGACACCTTTCCGTTCGAGGAGCGGACCTTTTTCGCCCAGGCAGTCGCGGCGCTGAAGCGCGACGACCCGGACGCCGTCCGCGACATCATCCAACGCCACTCGCATTCGGTGTGGATCGGCAAGGGCGAGAGCCAGGCCCAATGGGGACTGATCGAGGCCGCGGCTCACCTGCTGGAGTCCTGCGCCGACTATGAGCGCCAGTTACCCGGTCACGCACAATCCCAAGAGAAGCTGATCGACTTCTACCTCGGCAGCCTGCGGGAGCTGGACCGCCGTCAGCGCGAGCTGGAACAGGCCGTGGGCGACCATCTGGCGGGCGACCCGGCCATCGATGCGGTGATCGAGCAGGCGCGTGCCCGCTACGGTCGGCTCGCGCAAGTGCTTCAGGTCTGCTTCACCAAGCACCTGGAAGCTGCGGGCTGGCCCCCCGCTGGCCGCCTGGCCAACGCCGATGTGTTCGACCGCCTGGTGGCACCGCACCTCCAGGAGAGCGGGCGCCGAGTGGCGTACTTCCTCGTCGATGCCTTGCGTTACGAGTTGGGAGTGGCCCTGCAGCAGCAGTTGGCGGAGGACGTGCCGGTCGCACTTCAAGCGGCCTTCGCTGCGCTGCCGAGCATCACCTCGGTCGGCATGGCCAGCCTGCTGCCCGGTGCAGGCAAAGGGCTGGCGCTGGTTCGCAAAGACGACGGCCTGGTACCGCAACTGGGGGACCTGGTTGTGGCTAACGTCAACCAGCGCATGGAGGTGCTGCGCAAGCGGTTCGGCGACCGCTTCGCGGAGATGGGGCTGAACGACTTCGTCCGGGCCAAACAGGGGCCTCCCCAGACCGTCAAGCTGCTCGTGCTGCGCAGCGTGGATATCGACAGCCATCTGGAGAACAATCCGGAGACGACGCTCGGCCTGCTGCACGACACCCTGAAGCGCATCCGCGTCGCGGTCCACAAGCTGGCGAAGGCCGGGTTCCACGAGGTCGTGATCGCCACCGACCACGGCTTCTTCCTGAATGCGCAGGCGCAGCCCGGTGATGTCTGCGCCAAGCCCGCGGGGACCTGGCTCATGGTGCATGATCGGTGCCTGCTCGGCGATGGCGCCGCGGACAGCCACAGCTTCGTCATCAACGCGGAGAAGCTCGGGGTGCGGGGCGACTTCAACCAGGTGGCCGGTCCCCGCAGCATGGCACCCTACAAGTCGGGGTTGCTCTATTTCCACGGGGGCGCGTCGCTGCAGGAGCTGGTGGTACCCGTGCTGACGGTCAGGATCGAGCCCGTCGGGGCTCCGGTCCTGGAACAGGCGACCGTCCACATCGGTTACAAGAACGGCGCGACACGCACCACCACCCGGTTGCCCGTGATCGATGTCCTGCTGGAGGGCGACATCTTCTCGCAGGCCGCGGACTTTGAGATCCTGCTTGAGGCCCAGGACAAGAAGGGCAATGTGGTCGGTGAGGCCAAGGCCGGCGGCCTGGTCAACCCGGCCACCGGGACCCTGACCCTCAAGCCCGGTGAGCGGGTCCAGGTGACCCTCAAGATGCAGATGGACTTCGAGGGCAAGTTCACCGTCAAGGCACTGAACCCGACCACCCTTTCGGTCTATTGCAGCCTCGGGCTTGAGACCGACTACACGGT
>DYRB01000244.1:2426-5328 GCA_020718945.1 Lamprocystis purpurea
TACGTGATGGACGCGCTGGACCAGAAGTTGAACACGGTCTTCGATGGCAAGGTCGTGCGCAAGGATCTGCTCCACCGCATCAAGAAGGGCACCAACGTGCCTACCTTCGTGCTTGAGTTTCTGCTCGCGCGCTACTGTGCCAGCAACGACCCCGCCGAGATTCAGGCCGGCATGGAGGCGGTGCTCGCCACGCTCCAGGACAACTATGTGCGCCCGGACGAGGCGAATGCCGCCCAGTCACGGGTCGCGACCAAGGGCAAACACCGCTTTTTCGACAAGGTCCACGTCCGCTATCACGAGAAGGAGAAGCGCCACTGGGCGGCGCTGGAGAACTTTGCCTCCCAGCGGATTGCCATCGGCGAGAAGTTCTACCGCGACAATGACCGGCTTCTGGAGGGGGGCATCTGGGCGGAGGTCACCATCGCCCATAACGACATCGAGGCCGACAAATACGCCTTCTACGTCGAGGACTTGCGGCCGATCCAGTTGAGCCGCTTCGATTTCCCGGGCTACTGCGAGGGGCGCGGCCAGTTCAGTCGGGACGAGTGGCTGGACGCGGTGCTGCGCTCCGTGGGGCTGGAGCCCGGCAAGCTGAGCAGGCGGCTGAAGCTCCACTTCACTGCCCGCCTGATGCCGCTCGTGGAGGCGAACCTCAACTTTATCGAGCTGGGGCCGCGCGGTACCGGCAAGTCGTACTTCTTCAGCGAGTTCTCGCCCTACTCGACCCTGATCAGTGGCGGCCAGGCGACCAAGTCGGTGCTCTTCTACAACAACGCCCGCAATAGGATTGGCCTGGTCGGGTTCTGGGACACCGTCGCCTTCGACGAGGTCGGCGGCATCAAGGTGAAGGACCCGGACACCATTCAGATCATGAAGGACTTCATGGCGAATGGCCGTTTCTCCCGCGGGGTGGAGGTCATCGCTGACGCGAGCCTGGCCTTCGTCGGCAACATCGACCAGTCGGTGCAGCAGATCGTCAACTCGACCGAGTACGACCTGTTTCAGCCGCTGCCGCCACAATTCGATCTGGCGGTCATGGACCGGCTGGCCTGCTACCTCCCCGGCTGGGAGATGCCGAAGAACAGCAGCGAGTTCCTGACAGGCAACTACGGGCTGATTACCGACTACCTCGCGGAGGCGTACCACTATCAGCTCAAGCACACCAATCGCTACGAGGAGGTCAGCAAGCGCATCCGCCTCGGCAGCTCGGTCGAGGGGCGTGACGAGAAGGGCATCAAGAAGACGGTCAGTGCGCTGCTGAAGATCCTGCACCCCAATGGCCCGCCCAGCGATTCCGAGTTCGACGAGTATGTCGAGTACGCGGTCGAGTGCAGGCGGCGCGTCAAGGAGCAGATGAATAAGCGCAAGCCTGACGATGAGTTCGCGCGGATCAACCTGTCCTACTACAGGGCCGACGGCACCGAGGTCATGGTGTTCTGCCCGGAGTCGAAGGCAGCCGTCGCGACGCAACAGCCGTTTCGGCGGCACCTGGGCTCGGAGTCAGCGGAAGCAGAGGGCGCCGTGACGGCTGGGTCGGCTGTGCCACCGGTTGTCGTCCGGGCCACGCCGACCGCACCCGAGATGCCGGTTGAGCCCTCAGCGGCGGTTGAGCCCGAGGCCGAGAAGTCTCCGGAGCTGGTGGCGAAGCACCTGACCATCCGCTACAACGACACGGGTCACACCTACGAGAGCCTGTTCGGGGCCTACCTGTTGGGGGCCAAACGAGTGGTCGTCGAGGACCCCTACATCCGCTTGCAGCACCAGCTCCAGAACTTCGTCCGCTTGTGCGAGCTGCTCGTCCGCACGGGCACGGTACGGCAGATCCAACTCGTCACCAGCTACGAAGACAGCAACCAGAAGACAGACATCGCGGAAAAGCTGTCGGACCTGTCCGAGAGCCTGCGAGACGCCGACATCGAGCTGACGCTCGACTTCAACCCGCGTCTCCACGACCGCGAGATCACCCTGGACAACGGCTGGGTCATCAAGATTGGCCGCGGGCTCGACATCTACCAGAAGCCCCAGAGTTGGTTCGAGCTTGGGGCAAACGATATGAGCCTAAGGCGGTGTCTGGAGACGAATGTGGACATTTACTGGGCCTTGAATCCCGGTACGAGGAGACGCTCGCCCGATTGCGCCGCGAGGTCGAGCTGATCGGGCCCGGTGCCGTTGATGTCATTGCCACTGCCCTTGTGCAGCCCGTCGGCAAGCTCATTGCCAGGTCCAAAGGTGGCGTGGCCATCGGCTACGCCGAGATCGCCCGTTGGGCGCACGCCGACTGACCTTCGCGATCCCCGAGGATCCTATGGAAGACCGGACCGAACTCTTGCGCGAGATCGACCGGCTCAAAGGGCGCCTCGACGCCCTGCGCCCGCTGGACAATCCCTCCATCCTGCACGCCTTGGACATCGAGTACACCTACGAGAGCAATCGCATCGAGGGCAACACCCTCACCCTGCGCGAGACCGAGCTGGTCATCGACCGGGGCCTCACGGTAGGCGGCAAATCCATGCGCGAGCACCTGGAGGCCATCAACCACTACGAGGCGACCCTGTTCCTTGCCGACCTGGTCCGGGAGCGCCGGTCGCTGACCGAGTCCCTGGTCAAACAACTGCACGGGCTGATCCTGCGCGGGATGACCGCGACAACGCTGGAACCTATCGCGGCGTCCCGGTCATGATCGCCGGCAGCCGCCACGTCCCGCCACAGCCCTGGGCTGTGCCCGTCCAGATGGAGCCGTGCTTCGCCTGGTATGACGCCGAGGGACCGAAGACGCACCCGGTGGTCCTCGCCGCGGAGATGCACGAGCGCATCGCCACCATCCACCCTTTCACTGATGGGAACGGCCGCACGGCCAGGCTCGCCATGAACCTGATCCTGCTCTGCGCTGGCTATTCCATTG
>DYRB01000245.1:0-3146 GCA_020718945.1 Lamprocystis purpurea
ACCGACTCCTCGCCCTCGTGGATCTCGATCTCGGCGACGTTGGACAGCTCCAGCAGTTCGATGAGTTTCTTGACCTTGCGGATATCCATGTGGGTTGGGTTCTCTTGGGTTAGGCCGGCTCGAGCCGCGCCAGGGCGGCGAGCAGGGCGAGGTCGTAGCCCTGGGCGCCCAGCCCGCTGATGACCCCTACCGCCACGTCGGAGAAGTACGACTGGGCGCGGAAGGGCTCGCGGGCGTGGACGTTGGACAGATGGACCTCGATGAAGGGGATGGCCACCCCCAGCAGGGCATCGCGCAGCGCGATGCTGGTGTGGGTGAAGGCCGCCGGGTTGATGAGTATGAAGGCGACACCGTCCCGTCCCGCGCCATGGATGGCGTCGATCAGCTCGTGTTCGGCGTTGCTCTGGATGGAGTTCAGGGTGTGGCCCGCCGCCTGCGCCCGGGTGGCCAGGCGGGAGTGGATGTCGGCCAAGGTGTCGCGCCCGTAGTGCCCCGGCTCGCGGGTGCCGAGCAGGTTCAGGTTAGGTCCGTTGATCACCAGTATCGCCGACATCGCTCGCCGCTCATGGCCGGGGGGATGGGTCACCCGGGACCGCGCGGAGCGGTCCGAGTGCTACAAATGTCGTGCGATTCTCCGGGTTTCCGATGGGGCTGTCCAGTTGCCGGAAGCGCGCCGGTTGCCTGCCGTTAACCGCCGTTGGCCGCGGTTTTGCCTGCGGTCTTGGTCGCGGCAGGGGCCGGGAGCAGTCCGGCGAGCTGGGTCTCCAGGGTGGCGGCGCTGACCTCCCCGACCTGGCTGAAGGTGCGCCGGCCATGGCGGTCGAAGATCACCGTGAAGGGTATCCCCTCCATGCGGTTGCCCAGGCGGCGGGACATCTCCACCGCGGCCGGGTCGCCGATCAGGATGGGGTAGTTGACCGGGTGATCGATAAGAAAGTGCTCGACGGCCTCCTGGGTGTCGATGGCAATACCCACCACCTGGAACTGCCCGGGGTCGCGGGCCTGCTGGGCGCGGATCAGGGAGGGCATCTCCTGCACGCAAGGCGGGCACCAGGAGGCCCAGTAGTTGATCACCAGGACCTTGCCTGCCCAACTGGTGCTGGACATGACCCGCCCGGTCAGGTCCGGGAGGGCAAAGTCCGGCAGGGTATCGGCGCGGCTGTTGCCCGGCGTGAGGGGCTGGGGCTTGCCCCGGCCCAGCCACTCCTGGCCGAACATGGCGGCGCCTATGCTGATCCCGCCGGCCAGGACTGTGATCAGGACGACTTTGACTGTACTCATGGCAGTGCCTTGCGCAAATGGTTGGCGAAGGCCTCCGCGGGCTGGAAGCCGACGACCCGGAAGCCGCGCAGCTCAGTCCCAGCTCGGTCGAAGACCAGGATGGCCGGGGGCCCGGGGATGTTGAACCGCCCCTGCATCAGGGCCTGATCCTCGGCGTCGTTGTCGGTCACATCCGCCTGGAGCAGGACGAAGCGGCCCATCTCGGCGATGACCCCCGGGTCGGAGAAGGTATAGCGCTCCATCTCCTTGCAGGACACGCACCAGTCCGCATAGAAATCGAGCAGGACCGGCTTGCCCGCCGCCTTCGCCGCGGCCAGTTCCCGATCCAGGTCCGCCGCGGTCTTGATGCGTTTGAAGGTGACGTGGGCCGCCTGGCCCGCCGCCCCCCCCGCGGGGGCCAGGCCGCGCAGGGGCTGGATGGTGTCCTTACCCCCCGCCGCCACGCCCACCAGCATCAGGGCGCCGTAGATCAGCAGGGCGAGCCCGAGCCCCTTCCACAGCCGCCGCCAGCCGCTCGCCTGGGCGGGCAGGGGCTCCATGGCGCCCATGTAGACCGACGCGGCGATGAGCAGCAGCCCCCACAGCAGCAGGGCCACGGCGGCGGGCAGGATGCGCTCCAGCAGCATGATGGCCACCCCCAGGAGCAGGACCCCGAAGACCGCCTTGACCGCGTCCATCCAGGCCCCGGCCCTGGGCAGGAACTTGCCCGCCGAGGTGCCGATGGCGATGAGCGGCGCCCCCATGCCCATGCTCAGCGCAAACAGGGCCGCCCCGCCGAGCACCGCGTCCCCGGTCTGGCCGATGAAGATGAGGGCCCCGGCCAGGGGCGGGGCCACGCAGGGCCCGACGATCAGGGCCGAGAGCAGGCCCATGATGGCCACCCCGAGCAGGGACCCGCCAGCCTGCTGGTTGCTGATTTCGGCGAGCTTGGTTTGCAGGCTGGAGGGCAGTTGCAGCTCGAAGAAGCCGAACATGGACAGGGCCAGGGCGACGAAGACCCCGGCGAAGACCGACAGGATCCAGGGGTTCTGGAAGGCGGCCTGGATATTGGCCCCGAACAGCCCCGCCAGGACCCCGGCCACGGTGTAGGTGAGGGCCATGGCCAGCACATAGACCAGGGACAGGGTGAATGCCTTGCGGGTGGTGATGCCCTCCCCCTGGCCGGCGATGATGCCCGAGAGGATCGGGATCATGGGAAAGACGCAGGGTGTGAAGGCCAACAGCAGCCCGAAGCCGAAGAACAGGGCCACCACGGCCCACAGGTTGCCCCCGGCCAGGACGGCGGCGATCTGGTCCTGCTCCGAGACCATGGGTTGGGCGGCGGGCTCGGCACTGGGTGTGGGGGCGGGCCTGCCTGCGCCCTGCGGTGCGGCGGGGGCAGCAGCGGCCGGCTGGGCCGTCACCTTGGTCGCCGCCGGCAGGTCCAGGGTCACCCGCTTGACCATGGGCGGGTAGCAGATGCCGCGGTCCGCGCAACCCTGGAACTTGGCTACCAGGGTCACCTGGGTCGGCTCGGTGGAGCTGCGCAGCAGCGGTACCGTCAGGTCGATGGCCCTGTGGAAGACCGGCACGTCCCCGGTGCTGCCGTCGGGCAGGACCGAGTCCTTCTTGATATCCGGGGCCGGCCAGCGGTACTCGCCCAGGGTTACACCCGGCGCCCCCTCCAGGGCGATCTGGAGCTTGTCTTTGTAGAGGTAGGTCCCGTCGGCGATGCCCCAGAGGAGGTGGAGCCGGTCGGGGGCGGTCACATCGGCGTCGAAGCGGAAGGCCTGGTCGGGCTCCAGGAAATCGTCCTGGGCCCCCAGGCCCAGGGCCCGGTTGAGCCCGGTCCGTCCGGCCAGGGGTGTCGGGGCTGGGGCTGGCGC
>DYRB01000245.1:3246-5306 GCA_020718945.1 Lamprocystis purpurea
GGGGCCGGTGCCGGGGGCGCGGCGGCCTGGACCTCAGCCAAGGGCGGCAATTCCACCAGGAGCTTCTGGCGGTGGGGCGGGTAGCAGAGCCCGGCGTCGGCGCACCCCTGGGAGGTCGCCTCCAGGGTCAGGATAGCGTCGCTCCCCGGTGCCCGGGTTAGGCTGGCCGGTACCTGGACCCGGCCGCGGTAGATCTTGACCTCGCCGAAGAACTCGTCCTGCTTGACCTTGGCCTCGGGCAGGGCTGGCGCGCCTATGGCGATGCCCTCGGTCAGGCTGCGCAGGCGGATCTTGGGGGCGTACAGGTAGTAGCCATCGGCGATGTCCCAGGTCAGGGCGATGGCCTCGGGACCGGTCGCAGCCCCGGAGATGCGGAAGGCCTGGTCGGGCTGGAGAAACTCCTCTTCAGCCGTACAGGCCGGTCCGGCCGCCAGGGCGAGGAGGCCGGCTAGGAGGGGGATCAGGCGTCTGGTGCGGTGCATTGGATGACCCAGTTGAGATAGTCGGGGAGGCCGCCGGTGACGGGCAGGGCGACGACTTCGGGAAGCTCGTAGCTGTGCAGGGCGCGGATGCGGTCGGTCAGTTCCGGGAGCCGGGCCCGGGTGGTCTTGATCAGGGTCAGAAACTCGCAGTCGCGCTGCAACTCGCCCTGCCAACGGTAGACGGAGGTCACCCCGGGCAGGATATTGACGCAGGCGGCGAGTCCCTCGGCCACCAGGGCCTCGGCGATGTCCTCGGCCAGGGCCGCGGTGGGGCAGGTGCACAGGGCGATCAGGACTTCCGCACTCATAGGGCTTGCCACTTTCGGCCGGGGGAGGGGCCATAGGTTACTTGATGCGGCCGGGGATTGAAAAAGCCCCGCCAAACCTCGAACTCCGTGGGGCCATGGCCCCCGGCGCCCACCCTGCGCCCCTGGCCCCCCCTCACGGAGACACCCAGCGTGCCCCTGTTCCTGTTGCTCCTGGTCGGTCTGCCGCTCCTGGAGCTGTATTTCCTCATCCAAGTCGGCTCCGAGATCGGCGCCCTGCCGACCATAGCCCTGTCCATCCTGACCGCCATCCTCGGCACCTGGCTGGTGCGGGTGCAGGGGTTTTCCGTCCTGATGCGGGTGCGCGGCATGCTGGAACGGGGCGAGACCCCGGCCCTGGAGGTCTTGGACGGGGCCCTGCTCCTGACCGCCGGGCTCATGCTGCTGTTGCCCGGCTTCCTCACCGATGCGCTGGGCTTTCTGCTCCTGGTCCCGCCCCTGCGGCGGTTGCTCATTGGCCGCTTCGTGCGGGTGATCCCGGCGCCCCCCGGTCCCAGGTCCGAGGATGGGACCAGGGTCATCGAGGGCGAGTTCCGCCGCGAGCGTGAGCCTTAGCCGGGTTGACACCCAAGGGTTTGCCCCTATCATTGGCACTCCCTCAGCCTGAGTGCTAACAATTTCCCGCCCCGGCGATCCCGGCCGTCCTGGTTCGGTCCCCGGCAGCCCCTTTCCCCCCTAGTCCCCAAGGAGACTCCGAATGAACATCCGTCCCCTGCACGACCGCGTCGTCGTCCGCCGCATCGAAGAGGTCCGCACCTCCCCCGGTGGCATCGTGATCCCCGACTCCGCCGCCGAGAAGCCCGTGGAGGGCGAGGTCCTGGCCGTCGGCAACGGCAAGATCCTGGAGAACGGCGACCGCCGCGCCCTGGATGTGAAGGTCGGCGACCGGGTCCTGTTCGGCAAGTATTCCGGCACCGAGGTCAAGATCTCCGGCGAGCAGTACCTGGTCATGCGCGAAGAAGACATCATGGGCATCATCGAGGCCTAAGGGCCCGCGACGCCCCCTCCGCCCCGCCGCGGGTCCGGCACAGTGCCAGGTCCAGGACCTCGCTGCCGCCCCGCCGGCCAATCGCTTCCACACACAGAATTCCGGAACAGACTATGAGCGCAAAAGACGTACGATTCGGCGACGACGCCCGCATCCGCATGATGAACGGCATCAACATCCTGGCCAATGCGGTCAAGGTGACCCTGGGTCCCAAGGGCCGCAACGTGGTGCTGGAGAAGTCCTACGGGGCCCCCACCGTGACCA
>DYRB01000246.1 GCA_020718945.1 Lamprocystis purpurea
GTGGCACGCCAAGGGCGGACTGGCCCCCCTGTCACCGCCCTGCATGGGCGGACAGGAGGGCGAATCCCAGGCAGGGGCGACTTAGGCAGAGGCGACTCAAGCATCTTCGACCGCGTCAGGGACCGATCCGGTCCCGGGTCCATTGCCGCAGCGCGCGGCTGCGCTTATGCTGTCGGGGCCATGCGCCACGGGCACAACGCCAGGCGGCGCCCCACCCCAGCCCGAGGACCCGAGCATGACGGTGTGTAAAGACGTCAAGGCATTCTCCCGCACCCACGAGCGGATCGCGGATTTCTTCTCCCTCCTGGCCGTGGCCCTGCTGTTCGCCTCGATCTGGGCCATCACCCGGTACTACCAGGCCGTCTCGGTTTGGCTCCTGCACGACGTCCTGCTCAACGGGGCCATCCTGGTGACAGTGGTAGTGGTGGATGTCCTGCTCATCTTCGGCCTGCTCGCAGTGGGTTCGTCCCGCTTCGGCGACGAGAACGAGCGCTGCTTCGGGACCTTCCGCGGCCGCCGCAACCACTCCGGTTCCGACGGCATCTTCTCCACCTGGCTCAGTCACATGGAGAACGTCAGCAAGAAGCACCGCTGACCGCGCAACGGATCAGCGGATCGGGTCCCCAGAAACGACGCCCGGGGCCTGGTCTCCTGCGGCCTCTGTTCCCACATCCGCCACTGCGTCGCCGCGCCCCAGGGCCCCGGAGTCGCGCAGTTGCGAGGCCGGCCCCGGCAGCCGGAAGGACCGGCCCTGGGCCTGTTCGCACCCCTCGGCCCGCAGCAGCGCTGCCTGCTCGTCGGTCTCCGCCCCCTCGGCCACGATGGCGAACCCGAGATGGTGCCCCAGCGCTATCACCGCCCGGGCAATGACCCTGTCGTCATGCGCGCTGATCGGTCCAGGCCCGGGCCTGGGCACAGGCAGTGCGCAGGACCCAGTCGCCGAGGGGCAGGATCTGGCCGGTCTCCTCGGCCAGGGGGATGAAGTCGCGTGCCGGGAGTATGCCGCGACTGGGGTGGCGCCAGCGCACCAATGCCAGCGGAAGGTCCCGCGGCCCGCGGCCTTGGCCCGGTACATGGCCGCATCGGCGTTCTGCAACAGGGCAGTGATGGTCTCGCCGTCCTCCGGGAATCGGGCTATGCCGGTACTGGCCCCGATGAAAATGGGCTGTCCCTCGATGGGGAAGGGCCGCGCCAACGCCTGGCCGAGCTTGACGGCCACCAGGGCGCAGTCGTCATCCCCCTTGACCCCTTCCAGGATCACGGCGAATTCATCGCCGCCGATGCGCGCCACCGTGTCGCACTCCCGCAGCACCCCGGCCAGGCGCTCGGCGGCCTGACGCAGGAGTTGGTCACCGGCGGGGTGTCCCAGGGTATCGTTGACCTGCTTGAAGCGGTCCAGGTCGAGGTATAGCACGGCGACTTGCTGGCCCTCGCGTCGCGCCCGTTCCAGGGCGTGAACCAGGCGGGCGTTGAACAGCAGACGGTTGGGCAGGTCGGTCAGGGGGTCGTGGTGGGCCAAACGCTCCAGCTCGGCCTGGGTACACTTCATGGCGCTGATGTCGGAGAACACCGCTACGAAATGGCTCAGGCGCCCGGCCTGATCGCGCACCGAACTGACGGTGAGCCACTCCGGGTACACCTCGCCGCCCTTGCGGCGGTTCCAGACCTCGCCGCGCCAGTGCCCGTCAGTGAGGATGGCGTCCCACATGGCCTAGTAGAACTGGCGGTCGTGGCGCCCCGAGCGCAGGAGGGCCGGCGTCTGCCCCTGGACCTCGGCCTCGGTGTACCCGGTGATGTCGCAGAAGGCGCGGTTGACCGAGAGGATGCGGGTGGCCGCATCCGTGATCATGACCCCCTCGGCGGCGTTGTCGAAGACCACCGCGGTCTGGCGCAGGCGCTCATCGGTCCGCTGCCGTTCAGTCAGGTCGGTGACGAAGGCCACCGCCGCACTGACCCGCCCCTCGCCGTCGCGCAGGGTCATGGCGTTGACCAGGGTGGGGATGCGACGCCCGTCCCGATGCCGCAGGGCGATGTCGTAACTGCGTCGGTCGGCTTGCTCTATGCGGGCGCTCTGGCGCTTGAACAGGGACCGGCTCTCGTCATCGACGAAGGCATTTCCAGGGCGTCGAAGGGCTTGCGCAAGACCACCAGATCGCCCTCCAGCACCGCCGGGAGGCTCAGGGCGCCCGCTTCCGCACGCAGGCACAGGACCAAGTGGAGAGACGGATCGACCCCGCGCGGGGCCACCGCCGTGTGAATGCCGCTGGTATCGGGGCCGCTCTCCAGGACGACCAGGGCCAGATGAAAGGGCCGCGCGCGGGCGCGCGCCGAGGCGGCGCAGGCCAGCCCCCCCTGGCCTCGATTGACCGTCACTAGGTCGAATCCGGGCCGGACCAAGGCCGCCTCCGGGTCCGGCCTGGGCGGCTGGAACAGACCACGGTAAAGGCCCAGAACGTCCGGCTCCGGGTCGACGATCAGGATCCGGTATTGGAGTTCTTCTTGCATTGCCTCTGGTCCTGACACGGGCGGGTCCGCCACAAGCCGGGGCAGGCGCCGCTGCCTCCCCCGACCCGACTGGGATCGTGACTACCTTTAAGGGGCTACAGGTGCAGGCCAATCCCGTCCGCAACCGAGGTTCCAACACCGGGTGCAACGCCATGAACGCTCTGTTCTCCGAAAGTCAGATTCCACCAGATCCGTGCAGCGTAGCGCCAGGGGGGCCGCGCCGACCCAGTCGGCACCGCAGACAAGGGTAACCCCACCACCGGGCGGGGCGGCAGTCTGCACCAGGGCCGTGCGACCGGGACCCTGCCTGCAAGAAACGGGGACCTGGGCCCCCTCTCCCGCACGCGGCGCTTTTCTTCGACAATACCTTGACCTATCATCCCGTCTGCGATAGGCCGCCAGTCGGCGGGACTTCCCTGGACGACCAGCCGAATGAGGCACCCGTGGCGAGCGTTATCGTTATCGACGACCAATCCGTCAGCCGCATGATCCTGTCGGAGCTGGTGCGCTCGATTGCCGACAACATCCAGGTCGAGGCATTCGCCGATCCGATCCTGGCCTTGGACTGGGTCCACGCCCACGGCGTCGATCTGGTCCTGACGGATTTCAAAATGCCGCACATGGACGGCGTGGAGTTCACCCGCTGGCTGCGCCAGATACCCGCCTGCGCCGACGTCCCCTTGGTGGTGATCACCTGCGTCAACGACAAGGCGGTGCGCTACCGGGCCCTGGAAGCTGGGGCCACGGACTTCCTGTCCAAGCCCATCGACCACTTTGAGTGCCGCGCCCGCTGCCGCAATCTGCTTAAACTGCGCGAACAGCAGGCCCAGGTGCGGGACCGCGCCCGCTGGCTGGAGGAAGAGGTCCGGGCAACCACCCTGACCATGCAGTTGCGGGAGAAGGAGACCCTGTTCCGCCTGGCGCGGGCCGGTGAGTATCGCGACGAAGACACCGGCAACCATGTCCTGCGGGTAGCGCGCTACGCCCGCCTGATCGCCGAAGCCCTGGGCTTCGACCCACAGCAGGCCGAGATCTTGGAACATGCAGCCCCGATGCACGACATCGGCAAGATCGGCATCCCCGACCGTATCCTGCTCAAGCCGGATCGGCTTACCCGCGACGAGTGGGAGATCATGAAGACCCACTCGCGCATCGGCTACGAGATCCTCCATGACAGTCCGTCGCAGTTCCTGCGCATGGGGGCAACCATCGCCCACGCCCATCACGAGCGCCATGATGGGTCCGGATACCCCCAGGGTCTGGCCGGCGATGCCATCCCCCTGGAGGCCCGCGTCACCGCCGTAGCCGATGTGTTCGATGCCCTGTGCGCCCCCCGCCCTTACAAGCGACCCTGGTCGCTGGACGATGCGGCGGACTACCTCTTCGGCGAACGCGGCCGTCAGTTCGACGGCAACTGCGTCGAAGCCTTCCTCGCCAACCGGTCCCACGTCGAAGCCATTGCCCAGGAACTGGCCGACGTGACCTCTGCCCCGGAGCCCCTGCGCCATGGCCGGTCCCACGCCTAGCCCGCTCCCTAACCACACCCGCCAGGCACTTGCCGGAAAGCGTGCCCTGGTCATCGACGGTGACCGCTGGGAACGTCGGCGCCTGCTGGAGTTTCTCTCGGGCTGGGGCATTGCGGTGGAGGTCACCGCCAACCCCCTTCAGGGGCTGGCCCTGCTGTGGGATGGGCTGGAATCCGCCCAGCCCTTCCACCTGACCCTGTTCGGTCCCCATGGCCACCGGGTGCTGGGCGAGCAGTTCGCCGCCCTGGTCCGCACCGAACCGCGCCTGGCCGAGATGCCCATGCTCCATATCGGCGAGAGTTCCGGGACCGGACAGAAGGCGGCGCTGCGGCGGGTCGGCTTCTTCGATTCCGTCGCCGTCCCGCTGGACAAGACCCTGTTGTTCGACACCCTGCACCGCGCCTGCGGTGCCCTGGTCACCGGGACTGGGGTGGTCCGACTCATGGACCGCCACACCGCCCTGGGACCCTCCACGCCGAGGCTCGACATCCTGCTGGCGGAGCCGATCCTGGAGCAACGACGCATCGTGCGCAACGCCCTGGCCCGCGGCGGTCACCAGATCTTCGAGGTCGACAGCGGGGAGCAGGCCCTGGAGGCCCTGGCCAAGCACAGCTTCGACCTGGTCATCATCTCCCTGGACCTGCCCGGACTGGGCACCGCCGACGCCCTCAAGCTGTTCCGCTTCTCCGTGGCGCGGGAGGACTGGCCGGCCTTCATCGGCCTGGCCCGCGAGCCCAACCTGAGCCAGATCCGCGACTATGCGGGCTTTGGGGTCACCGTCATCATCCCCAGCCCGATTCAGCCCCCGGCCCTGCTCGGGGCCATCGCGGACGTGATCCGCGGGGGCGGCGACGGGTCGGGCGCGACGGCCCACGCCTTGGCCTCCGCCGGCCGGACCACCAACGAGGTGACCTGCCTGGACGAGCGGGCCCTGCTGGAGGTCGAGCGCCTGAGCGCGGAGCCGGCGTTCTTGAACGACCTGATCCAGGAATTCCTGGCCGATGTCGGCATCCTGCTCGAAGGCGTCATGCAGACCCAGGGCACGGAGCAGTGCTACCCGCGCCTGCGCGAATTCGGGCACGTCCTGCAGGACAACGCGGGCAGCCTGGGGGCCTTGCAGCTCTATCAGCTCGGCCTGATCGCCGCCCAGTATCCCGAGGAGCTCTTCGAGCGCGAGGGCGAGCAGCTCCTGGGGCGGATCGAGGCCGCTTACCAGCGCACCCGCGGTGCCTTCTGGCAGTATCTACGCCGCCGCGAGCTGTCGCGGTC
>DYRB01000247.1 GCA_020718945.1 Lamprocystis purpurea
CACATGATGGTGTTCGAGGGCACCGACGGCGACGAGACCTGGGACACCTTCCTGACCCTGGAGCAGAAGGAGTGCGTGGCCCTGGCCCTGGCCCAGTATTACCAGTGCGAGCACTGCGTCGGTCACCACACCAAGGCCCTGGGTCGCATCGGGGAGGTGACGGAGGAGGAGATGACCAAGAACATGAGCTCCATGGTCCTGTTCCTGCGCACCGAGGTCGCCCGCATCAGCGACGCAGAGAAGCAGCGGTGGATGCAGGCCTGGCAGGAGTACGCCCTCAAGATCGCCCTCAAGCGCGGGGACCGCATTACCCCCTACCTCATCGGCCTGGCCATCGGCATGGCCCGGGACGACGCCTTCCTGATTGACTTCTGCGGCCGCGAGGTCCGTGCCTTCTACGAGCCCCAGGGCATAGACCCACGCTCCGCCGTGGGCGACCTGGAGGCCGTGGTCATATTCATGAAGGCCGCCGCCTCCAAGAACCGCATCGTCTCCAAGGTCGAGGCCATCTTCGCCTCCTGACCGCCGCCGCCCGAGCCAACATGACAGCCGCACCCAATCCCTTCCTCGCCATCGCCGCCCCCGGCATCGCCGGGCTGCAACCCTATCTCCCCGGCAAACCGATCTCCGAACTGGAACGGGAACTGGGCATCACCGGCTCCATCAAGCTCGCCTCCAACGAGAACCCATTGGGTCCGGGTCGGCTGGCGCGGGCCGCGGTCGAGGCGGCCCTGGGGGAACTGGGGCGCTACCCGGACGGGGGCGGTTTCGAGCTGCGCGCCGCCCTGGCCCGCAAGCATGGGGTCGGGCCCGAGGCCATAACCCTGGGCAACGGTTCCAACGATGTCTTGGACCTGATCGCCCGGACCTTCCTCCAGCCCGGGATCGAGTCGGTCTTCTCCGAACATGCCTTCGCCGTCTACCCCATCGCCACCCAGGCGGTGGGGGCGACGGCCCGAGTCGCCCCGGCCCTGGACTACGGCCACGACCTGGACGCCCTGGCGGACCTGGTCAATTCCCAGACCCGGGTGCTGTGGGTCGCCAATCCCAACAACCCCACCGGGACCTGGCTGCCGGCGGACCGGCTCTACGCCTTCCTGGCCGACCTGCCGCTTACCTGCGTGGCGGTGGTGGACGAGGCCTACACGGACTATGTGGAGGAGCCGGACTTCCCCGACGCCAGCCGCTGGGTCGGCGAGTTCCCCAACCTGATCGTCACCCGCACCTTCGCCAAGGTCCATGGCCTGGCCGCCCTGAGGGTGGGCTATGGCATCAGCGACCCCAGGGTCGCGGACCTGCTCAACCGGGTCCGCCAGCCCTTCAACGTCAATAGCCTGGCCCAGGCCGCGGCCCTGGCCGCCCTGGACGACGCCGAGCACGTCGCTGCCTCCGTGGCCCTGAACCGTTCCGGCATGGCCCAGTTGCGGGCCGGGTGCGAGGCCCTGGGGCTGGGATTCATCCCCTCGGTGGGCAACTTCCTGACCATAGACCTGGGCCGGCCCGCGGCGGCCATCTACCAGGGCCTGCTGCGGGAGGGGTGCATCACCCGCCCGGTGGCCAACTATGGCCTGCCCAATCACCTGCGGGTGACCATCGGGCTGGCGGAGGAGAACGCGCGCTTCCTCGGGGCCCTGGGGCGGGTGCTGGCAGCATGATCCGACGCCTGGCGGTCATTGGTGTGGGGCTCATTGGCGGTTCCCTGGCCCGGGCCCTGCGGGTAGCCGGGGCCGTGGACGAGGTGGTCGGCTGCGGTCGTTCAGTGGCCAACCTGGAGCGGGCGGTGGAACTGGGGGTCATAGACCGCTGGGACCAGGACCCGGCCCAGGCGGTGGTCGGGGCGGACCTGGTATTCGTCGCCGTGCCCCTGGGGACCATGGGCCAGGTCTTTTCGGCCATCCGCGAGGCCCTGGACCCGGACGCGGTGGTCACCGATGGGGGCAGCGTCAAAGGCAGCGTGGTGGCGGATGCGCGGGCCGCCTTCGGGTGCATACCGCCGGGGCTGGTCCCTGGTCACCCCATAGCCGGTACCGAGCGCAGCGGGGTGGACGCCTCCTTTGCCGAGTTGTACCAGGGCCGGCGGGTCATCCTGACCCCCTTGCCGGAGACGGCACCGGGGGCCCTGGAGCGGGTGTCGGCCATGTGGCAGGCCTGCGGGGCCCAGGTCACCCTGATGGAGGTGGCCCACCACGACGAGGTCCTGGCCGCCACCAGCCATTTGCCCCACATGCTCGCCTTCGGCCTGGTGGACGCCCTGGCGCGGATGCGCGAGAACGACGAGATCTTCCGCTACGCCGCCGGCGGCTTCCGCGACTTCACCCGCATCGCCTCCAGCGACCCGGTGATGTGGCGGGACATCTGCATCGCCAACCGCGAGCCCCTGGGGGCCATGTTGGAGCGCTTCGGCGACGAGATGAAGGACCTGGCCGAGACCATCCGTAGCGGCGACGCCGCACATTTGCTGGAGATCTTCGCCCGCGCCAAGGCGGCACGGGACCGCTACGTGGACGGCATGGCCAAGGGGCGCGAAGAGGCGCCTATCTGAGCCGTCCCCTGTGCCCCCGGGGCGCCCAGGGCCTCTAGGCGGCGCGCCTCTTCTGGACGACGTCCAGGTTGACGTCCAGGTCGCGGGCCTGGGTGCCGCGCTCCACCAGATCGGCCAGCGAGATGTCGCTCAGGAAGCGGAATATCTCGTCGCTCAACTGATCCCACAGGTTGTGGGTCAGGCAGCGCTTGCCGTCCCGGCAGTTCTCGCGCCCCCCACAGCGGGTGAATTCCACCCACTCGTCCACGGCGCAGATGATGTCGGCGATGGATATCTCCGAGGTCTCCTTGCCCAGGTAGTAACCGCCGCCAGGGCCCCGCACGCCGCGGACCAACTGCTTGGCGCGCAGAGCGGCGAAGAGCTGTTCCAGGTAGGACAGGGAGATGCCTTGGTTGACCGAGATGTCCGCCAGGGTCACGGGACCCTTGCCGGTGTTCAGCGCCAGGTCCAGCATGGCTGTGACCGCGTACCTGCCTTTCGTAGAGAGTCTCATGGTGTCTTGACCTTCGCCTGTGGGCCGTAATTACCAACGCTTGTGCTGGGAAATAGAGTAGTCATGACGGAGCCTAGTAGTCAAGAAAGACCGGAAACTTTTTCCGGTCAACCAGCACGCCCCGCGTCGGGCGGTTAGTCCCTGCCCGAGTTTGCGGAGTTCCGACCATGGGTCCGTTCCCTTGGGTATCCCCTCCCAAGTACCCGAACGGCCGAATTTCTCAGACGGACTGACACTCGCCGTGGGAGAGCAGGTCGGTGATGGGAGCGCCGGTGTCGCTGACGGGGCCGAAGCGGTACCCCTGGTGGACGCAGAACGCCAGCCAGCGGGCAAGGAACCGGTTGGCCTTCCACTTGGCGTCCAGGGCCGGGTGGGCATAGTGCCGGTAGAGGGGGAGGGCGGTCTGGTGCAGGTCCATGACCTCCACCTGGTGGGCGTCGTGGTAGGCGCAGAGGCGGGCGTTGGGGTCGAGGCAGGGCAGGCCCTCCCCGGGGTTGCGGGGAAAGGCGTAGGTCAGGCGGATCAGGGTGGTGTAGCGGGACTGCTCCAAGACCTGGAGGTGCAGTTCGAGCCCGGTGGCGGCCCGGGCGCGCAAGTGCCCCTGGGCGCGGGCCAGGTCCGGGGCGAGCCGCATCAGGGATGCGTAGCTCTCCTCACAGACATCCATGAGCCCCCCTACCGTCGCCCGGGTCTCCAGGGACCAGGGCGGCGGCCAGAGGTCGAGCGGGGCTTGCATGGGGTCTGAGCGATCCGTGCGGCCTTGCCCGGGGCGGGGCAACCGCACGCCAGGGGTCAGGCGGTGCCGGTGGTCGTGCCGGCCTGTTGCTCGGCGATCTGGCTGCGCACCTCGTCCATGTTCAGGTCCTGGGCCTTGGCCAGCAACTGGCGGAAGGACTGCTCGGGCAGGGCCCCGGGCTGGGCGAAGATGATCACCTGGTCGCGGAATATCATCAGGGTGGGGATGGAACGGATCTGGAAGTGGGCGGCCAGGTCCTGTTCTTCCTCGGTATTGACCTTGCCGAAGACGATGTCCGCGTGGTCGGCGGAGACCTTGTCGTACACCGGGGCGAAGTTGCGACAGGGGCCGCACCAGGGGGCCCAGAAGTCGACGATCACGAAGGTATTGTCCTTGATCGTCTGTTCGAAGTTGTCCTTGGTCAGTGCTACAGCGGCCATTGGCGATTTCCGAGGGTTTAAGATGGCTCGCGATACTACCAAAATCGGGACCCGACCGCAGGCCCGCGTCGGTTTTGTAGTGGTCCCAAGTTTGGATGCCAGGTCGGTGCCCGTGGGAGCGGCGCCTCGCCGCGACTGGCTAGTGTGGTGCCCACCGGGCTCGCTGCGCTTCGCCCGGTCGCGCCGACGACTCCAGGGACGGAGGAGGTAGTCCCAGGGGCTGCTCCCTGCTCCCCTGGGATACTGGCCATCCCTGGCCAAAAGCTGCGTCGGGAACAGCGGCCGAGGCGGCGCACCCACGGTGCTTCCGGCCGCGGTGTTGGGCGATAGTCTCGAACTTGGAATTGCTGTCCGTTCTGGGTCGCCATCCCACCCAGCTTCCATGCAAAAAAAGGCCGGGCTGGGCCCGGCCTTCGCGTCTGCGGCGGTCCGTCAGCAGATCAGCCGGTCAGTCATAGGGCCGCCAGGGCCCCGATGATCTGGTCGCGGATCGCTTGCACGCCGCCTACGCCATGGACCTTGATGTACTGGGGGGCACCGGCACCACCGGCGGTGGCCCAGCCGGAGTAGTACTGGACCAGGGGCTCGGTCTGGTCGTGGTAGACCTTGAGGCGGGCCTTGACCGTCTCTTCCTTGTCGTCCTCGCGCTGTATCAGGGCCTCGCCGGTCTCGTCGTCCAGGCCCTCGACCTTGGGCGGGTTGAAGACCACATGGTAGGTGCGGCCGGAGGACAGGTGGACGCGGCGCCCGGACATGCGGCGGATGATCTCCTCGTCGGCCACGTCGATCTCGACCACGGCGTCCACCGGGACCCCGGCCGCCTTCAGGGCATCGGCCTGGACCAGGGTGCGCGGGAAGCCGTCGAACAGGTAGCCCTTGGCGCAGTCCGGGTCCTGGATGCGGGCCTTGACCATGCCCATGATGATGTCGTCGGACACCAGGCCACCCTGGTCCATGATCTTCTTGGCCGCCACGCCCAGCTCGGTGCCCGCCTTGACGTGGGCGCGGAGCATGTCGCCGGTGGAGATCTGGGGGATGCCGAAGTGCTCCTTGATGAAGCCGGCCTGAGTACCTTTGCCCGCACC
>DYRB01000248.1:0-3381 GCA_020718945.1 Lamprocystis purpurea
CGGGACTGTGGCCCAGGGCGATGCGGAAGGCAAGCCTGGGAGCCTGTCGGACTTACCTAGTGCCGACTCGCCCTGGGCGGGGCGTCCGCCGGCATGGCCTCCTCCAGCATCAGGCCCCGGCGCACCCGCTTGCCGAGCAGGACGCAGGCACGCTCGAAGGCCTTCTCCGCCTCACGCCCGTTCCAGGCCCACTCTGCCGGGGGGGCGGTGGTCAGGATCTGCCAGTGCCCGGTGGTCAGCACCTTGCCGCTGCGGATCTCCAGGGCCCAGTCGTGCCAGACGTTGTCCGGGTTGTCGTCCTCGAAGAACTCCTGCTCGGCCAGGCGGATGGTCACCCCGGCCGCGTCATCCATGGCCACCAGGTCGGAGACCACCAGCCCTTCCTCGATGCAACTCTCCCAGCCCGTGTGGACCGCTGTGGCGGTCCCCATCAGGGCATGGATCAGCAGCCCCGGGGTCAGGGTGAACTGCAGGGGGCTTTCCCAATCGGGCTCGTCGCCGCGGGGTTCTTCGATCATTCGCGTATTCGCCTTCACATGGTCTGAGGGACCCCGCCGTCCGGGAGCGGGGGGCGTCGCCCCGGCGCGGACCCTGGTCCGGGCCGGTCTTCGGGGCGACAATGATGCTTCATCCGCACCCCGAGGTAAAACCCATGGCCGACCAAACCCGCGCTATCCGACCTGTCCGCCGGGGGAACCGGTGAAGGTCGCCGTCTTCTCCGATGTCCAGGGCAACCTCCCGGCCATGGAGGTGGCCTGCGAGCACATCCTGGCCTGGGGCCCGGACCTGACCATCATGGACGGTGATCTGGTCAACCGCGGCCCCAGCAGCGCCGCTTGCCTGGATCTGTTCGAGAGCCTCCGCCGATCCCAGGGCTGGCTCCCCGTACTCGGCAATCACGAGACCTGGGTCCTGCGCTGTGCCCGGGAGGCCCCGGCCACGCCCCTGGCGGCGGAGATGCGCCGCTTTGCGGACTGGACCCTGGCCCAGCTCGGCCACCGGACCCAGGCCCTGGCCGCCTGGCCCGATCACCTGACCCTGCACCCACCCGGTGCGGATGCCTGGGTCCACGTCACCCACGGCACCCTGGCCGGCAACCGCGACGGCGTCTCCGCCAGCGTGTCGGATGAGGCCCTGACGGCCAAGCTGCCGCCGGACCTGGCCCTGTTCGTCACCGCCCATACCCACAAGCCCCTGGAGCGGCGCCTGGGGGAGACGCGCATCCTGAACGTCGGCTCGGTGGGCTCCCCCTTCGATGGCGACCCGCGCGGCAGCTACGCGCAACTGGAGTACCGCAACGGGGTCTGGGAGACGCGCATAGTCCGCCTCGCCTATGATCGCGGGCGCACCGAGCGGGATTTTCGGGACTCGGGGATGCTGGAAGAGGGCGGTGCCCTGGCGCGCATCCTGTTCGAGGAATGGCGCCGGGCCCGCGGGCTCATGGGGCAATGGCGCAACGGCCACGAAGCCGCCGTCCTGGCCGGCCACTGCCCCCTGGCGGAGGCGGTGGACGCATTTCTGGCTGGGCTCGACTAGCCGCAGCCTGGCGTTGAACCCAGGTGCAGGTGCGAGTCCCCTCGCACCGGCCTGGGTCAGGCCGAGTGGCCGGTCGGGTGGAGCAGTTCCAATCTGGCCAGGATCGATGCCCGGGCTCGGCCGGTCAGGTCTTGGAGCCAACCCGGCGCCGGACGGTTCAGGACGAAGACGACGATGCCGCCCCCCATCAGGCCCCAGGAGACCATGCCGACCCAGGCATAGTCCGTCAGGGCGGCGCTGCCGTAGGTGGCATAGGCCAGGGCATCGAAGGCCAGGGCGGTCGCGAATCCAAATATGATCGGGAACATGATGTGTCACCTCTTTGCTACAGATCTTGGTTAGCATATTAGTGGTCGCTAATATGCTTGTCAAGTCCGCGGCCCAGAGGTGAATCAAGCCCAGTCGGAGTTTCGTAGTTTTCTCTGTATCTTAGGATGATCCGCCCGGCCCAGACCCGGGCTTGGACCAGCACCAGCGCAGGAAAAACTCGGTGCAGTCAGTTAGATACATGTTGTCCATGCGCAACAATTACCACCAACCGACCACTTCGAACCCCTGCTCCGCCAGGCAACGGCGCACCAGGGCCTGATGGCCCGGGGTCGGCGGGTCCGGGGTCAGGGCAGAGCCGATCAGCCCAGTGGCACTGCCCACCGCGGCCCCGACCGCCAGACCGCGGCCGGCCGCGCCGCTGAAAGAGCCCGCCAGGGCCCCGCCGGCACCGCCGGCTCTGCCGCGGCCCTGCCGACTGCCTGGTACTGGGCGTTGGGGAAGAGCACGGGTCGCTCCACACCGGCGCAGCCGCCCAGAGCCGCCAGCACGAAAACTGCCCGGGTCTGCCTGGGGCGAGCCACCGGGCCCACGGCTACAGGTCCTGCCAAACGCCGAAGGTTGCCGCCTGCCCCAACGGGCGCCCTGCCCCATCGGCCAGGTTCCAGACGGTAGCCCCGGCGATGCGAAAGCGCCGACCGGTACGCGACACCCGCACCCCGGCGTAGTCGTCGATATAGCCATGGGCGGCGACCTGGGCCAGGAGCCGGGCCCGCTCGGTACGCTCCGGGGCCTCGGCGGTGAGGCGCGAGGGCATGCACACCAGTTGCCCCCAGGTCAGCTCGAACAACTCCAAGGCGCAGCGATTGGCGTAGGTCAGAATGGGGTCCGGGGCAGTGTCATGGGACAGCACGGCAAATGGGGCACGATAGATGCGCTCCGCCGCCTCGGCGGGGTCCGGATCGCCTTCGATCAGGTCGCGGCCGGTGAGGCGACGCAGGCTGCGGCGCAGCAGGTCGATGTGTTCGGCCAGGTAGGCGTTTGCCGGTCCGGGGGCGGGAAAACTGGGTTTGGTCATGGTGGATTCTTTGGCCAGTGACGGGCGGCTTTGAGTCAGACCGACCAGGCCTGCCCGGAGCCAACTCGGTGGGAGCTGCGCCCCCGCCGCGACGGGGCGTCCTCCAGCAAGGCCCCTGGAAGACGCTAGCTCGCGCCGGGGCGGCGCTCCCACGAATGCCGGCCAGCCCCAAGTCTGATTCATCCGTGGCGATCCCAGGCCCTCAAGGAACCCAAGATCAGTTTGCATGACGGGCCGCTCCGGCTCCGCAAAGCCTCACCCGCCCTTGACCGCCTCCAGGGCCTCCCAGCGGGCATAGACCTCGGCCAGCTCCGCCTCCACCGCGGCCAGGCGGCCCTGGGTGCCGGCCACTGCCTCGCCGCCCTGCTGGTAGAGCCCGGGGTCGGCCAGGCGGGCATGCAGTGCGCCCTGTTCGGTCTCCAGGGCCTCGATGCGCCCGGGCAGGGCCGCCAGTTCGCGCTCCTCCTTGAAGCTCAGCTTGGTCGCGGCCTTGCGCGGCG
>DYRB01000248.1:3481-5293 GCA_020718945.1 Lamprocystis purpurea
CTGGGCCTGGGCCTGAGTCAGGACCGCCGCATCGCGCTGACGCAGCCAGTCCGTATAGCCCCCCACATAGTCCTGGACCCGCCCCTCCCCCTCCAGGACCAGGGTCCCGGTGACCACGTTGTCGAGCAGGGCGCGGTCGTGGCTGACCAGCAGGATGGTCCCCTGGAAGTCGAGCAACAGCTCTTCCAGCAGTTCCAGGGTCTCGGCATCCAGGTCGTTGGTGGGCTCATCGAGCACCAGCAGGTTGGCCGGGCGGGTGAACAGCTTGGCCAGCAGCAGCCGGTTGCGCTCGCCCCCGGACAGGGCGCTGACCGGCTGGCGGGCGCGCTCCGGGCTGAAAAGGAAGTCCTTGAGATAGGACAGGACATGACGCGAGCTACCGCCCACATCGACCTTGTCGCTGCCCCCGGCCACGTTGTCCTGGACCGACTTGGTCAGATCGAGCTGGGCGCGCAATTGATCGAAATAGGCGACCTGGAGGTTGGTCCCGCGCCGGATGGTCCCGGCCTGGGGCTCCAGTTCCCCCAGCAGGAGCTTGAGCAATGTGCTCTTGCCCGCCCCGTTGGGCCCGACGATGCCGATCTTGTCCCCGCGCAGAATGAGCGTATCCAGGCCCCGAACTATGGGCTTGTCCCCCCACGAGTAGTCCACCCCCTGGGCCTCCACCACCAGGCGCCCGCTGCGCTCGGCCTCGTCTAAGCGGATGCGCACCGTGCCGCCCAGCTCGCGGCGCTCCCGGCGCTCCTCGCGCATGGCCTTCAGCGAGCGCACCCGGCCCTCGTTGCGGGTGCGCCTGGCCTTGATGCCCTGGCGGATCCACACCTCCTCCTCGGACAGCTTGCGGTCGAAGCGTGCGCTGGCCAGGGCCTCGGCATTGAGGCGCTCCTCCCGGCGGCGGAGATAGTTGTCGTAGTCCCCCGGCCAGTCGGTCAACTGGCCGCGGTCCAGTTCCAGGATGCGGGTGGCGAGCCGGCGCAGGAAGGAGCGGTCATGGGTGACGAACAGCAGGGCCCCGGGGAAGTCCGCCAGGAACCCCTCCAGCCACTCGATGGAGGCGATGTCCAGGTGGTTGGTGGGCTCATCGAGCAACAGCAGGTCCGGCTCCGTGACCAGGGCGCGGGCCAGCAGGACGCGGCGCTGCAACCCGCCGGACAGGGCCGAGAAGGCCGCCTCAGGGTCCAGGCTCAGGCGGGATATGACCCGCTCCACCCGCTGCTCCAGGTCCCAGCCGCCGCCGGCCTCCAGGGCGTGCTGCACCTCCGTGAGCCGCGCCAGGGCCTGCGCGTCCTCGCCCCCCGCGCCGGACAGGCGATGGCTCAGGTCGAACCAGTCCCGCACCAGGGCCCCCAGGGTGCCCAGGCCGCCGGCCACCACGTCGAACACCCGTCCCTCCCCGCCCTCCGGCAGATCCTGGGCCAGGCGGGCAATGGTCACCCCCTGGGGGACGCGCCGTTCGCCGCCGTCGGCCTGGACCTCGCCCTCGATGACCTTGAGCAGGGTCGATTTGCCGGTGCCGTTGCGCCCGATCAGGCAGATGCGCTCGCCGCGCTCGATGCTGACATCGACCCCGTCGAGCAGCGGCGGGAGGCCATAGGAGAGGGTGACGGCTTGCAGGGAAATCAGGGGCATGGGGCTCGGCCTTGGGCGTCGCCGGCACGGACGGGCGCCGACGCTGGTAGGAATGCAGGCGGCATGCTACGTGGAAAGCCCCGCCGGGGGAATGCCGCCAGCGGGAGCTGCCACCATCGCGGGCCCCGACTGGCAGTTCCAAATTTGCTGGCTGGACCGGTGCCCGTGGGAGCGGCGCCTCGC
>DYRB01000249.1 GCA_020718945.1 Lamprocystis purpurea
GATGGGTCCCCGCCGAGCGGTCGCGTCGCGGCTAAAGCCGCTCCCACGAGGCCCCTGGCCCCGAACGCCCCTGTGACCGGGCTGCCAAGCCCCAGCCTCGCGCCGAGGGCGTAGGATGGGTAGAGCGCAGCGAAACCCATCGATTTCTGATCTCGTGACACCGCTCTGCGGTGTCACGCCTCGGCCGCGCTCTGCGCGCACTCCCCGCCTCCCCCGCCCGCGGCGCAGAGCGCCAAGGGGTGCGTAACACCGCGGAGCGGTGTAACCAGGAGGCAACTTGTGTGATGGTCCCTGGAGCAGACCTCCCGGGTCCTGGCGGAGATGGGCGACTACCTGTCCCGGGTCCCGGAGGTCACCGACTATCAGGCCTACGCCGGCACCGCCACGCCCATCAACTTCAACGGCCTGGTGCGCCAGTACTATTTGCGCGAGGGGGCCCACCTGGGGGACATCCAGGTCAACCTGGTAGACGCCCACCACCGCGACCGCCAGTCCCACGCCATCGCCGTGGGCCTGCGCGGGCCCTTGCAGGACATTGCCAGGCGCCACAACGGCAAGGCCAAGATCGTCGAGCCCCCCCGGGGCCGCCGGTCCTCTCGCCCCTGGTGGCGGAGGTCTACGGCCTGGACTACGCGGGCCAGATCGGCGTGACCCGCAGGCCCGGCCCCCTGGAGTCTTGTGCCAGGCGCCGCAATTTGGTGTACGGCCAGGTCCGGCCGATACTTCGGCCCCAGCCCATCGGGCCCCTGCCATGAAGGTTCCCTTGGCGTCCCCGCGGCTCGGCCCGTCGCGGCTGAAGCCGCTCCCACGGGGAGGGGATAGCCGGCTGTGGCCCCTTGCCGGGGCTTACTGTTAGACTGCGCCGCCCGTCACGGGCAGCGCCACGACTAAAAGCCCGCCCCGTCCAGGGTGCCGGGCTTACTCAATTCAACCCCTGAGGACCTTCATGACCTTCTACGGCATCCTGGACGTCGGCCCCTGGCAGGCCGTCGCCGCCGCCCTCGTCCTGACCCACATCACCATCATCGCCGTCACCGTCTTTCTGCACCGCGGCCAGGCCCATAGGGCCCTGGACCTGCACCCCTGGGTGATGCACTTCTTCCGTTTCTGGCTGTGGCTGACCACTGGGATGATCACCAAGGAGTGGGTCGCCATCCACCGCAAGCACCACGCCAAGTGCGAGACCCCCGCCGACCCCCACAGCCCCAAGGTCCTGGGCCTGGGCAAGGTCCTGGGCGAGGGCGTCGAGCTCTATCGCGCCGCCTGCAAAGATGCCTCCATCATGGAGCAATACGGTCGCGGCACCCCGGACGACTGGGTCGAGCGCAACCTCTACAGCCGCTACAACACCCTGGGCCTGGGCCTGATGCTGGTCTTGGATCTGCTGCTGTTCGGGGTCTACGGCATCACCATCTGGGCGGTGCAGATGATCTGGATCCCCCTGTGGGCCGCCGGGGTCATCAACGGCGTGGGTCACTTCTACGGCTACCGCAACTTCGAGTCCGCGGACGCCTCCACCAACATTGTCCCCTGGGGCATCCTCATCGGCGGCGAGGAACTGCATAACAACCACCACGCCTTCCCGAGCTCGGCCCGACTGTCGTCCAAGTGGTGGGAGTTCGACATCGGCTGGTTCTATATCCGCACCCTGTCCCTGCTCGGGCTGGCCAGGGTCAAGCGGGTCGCCCCCCAGCCGCGCATCATCCCAGGCAAGTCCGCCATCGACATGGATACCCTCAAGGCGGTGATAGTCGCGCGCATGCACGTCTTCGCCCGCTACGCCCATGAGGTCCTGGACCCGGTGTCCCGCGCCGAGCTGTGCCGCAGCCAGGGGCATTGCCGACGCATGGCGCGGCGCGCCCAGCGGTTGCTGGTGCTGGAAGGCGGGCGCATCGACGCCTCGGCGCGGGCCCGGCTGGAGCAACTCCTGGCCCAAAGCCAGCAGTTGGCCACCGTCTACCAATACCGGGAGCGCCTGCGGGAGATCTGGGAGCGCACCGCCCCCAGTCAGGAGGCCCTGCTCAAGTCGTTGCAGGACTGGTGTCAGCAGGCCGAGGCCACCGGCATCCAGGCCCTGGAGGCATTCTCCCGCAACCTGCGGGGCTTCTCACTGCCGGCCCACTGAGGGTCTGGCCGGGGTCCAATGGGCCCCGGCCCGGCCTTTTCAGACCAGGGCCCGGCGGCGTGCCGCCGCCGATCTGCCCAACGCCGCCAGACCGATGCCGAACAGGGCCAGGCTCGCCGGCTCCGGAATCAGGGCGCGCATCTCCGACCCCAGCAGGACCTGGGCCGTCGCCGAGGGGTGGATCAGGTCCCAGAACAGGTACTGGTCGGGGGTGCCGCACACGGCGACGCTCCCGGTGGGGGGCGGTGCGACGAAGAACCCGGTCAGGCAGGGGTCGTCCACGTTGCTGAAGCCGAGGTCCGCAGGGTGGGCCACGGCCTCCTGAAGGAAAGAGAAGGTGTCGTAGCGAAACACCGTCACCCCGATCAGGGTACTGAGGTACAGGTTCAGGGAATCGTTGAACTCCTGGGCGAACTGAGTCCCCAGGGCCGAGGCGACGGGGTTGGCCAGCAGTTCCGGGGTCAGGCCGATGTCAGGGATATTCGGTATCAGCAGCGACTCGGCCCCGTCCGCCACCAGGACGGCAATGGCCGTGACCACATCACCCAGGGCTTGGGCCCGCAGGGCATCGGCCTGTAACGCACCCACCTGGAACTGGACATTGACCGCGTCGAAGAGGTCATTGGACCCCAACCAGACGTCGTACAAAGCGTTGGGGTCGGCCACACCGCCGGTGAGACTGCGATAGAGCGCCACCTGCCAGAGCAGACTGAACGGCTGCACGCCCCCGCCCGCGGCTGGCGGCAGGCCGGAGCCGTCCAGATTGAACACGGAATAGCGCGACCGGGCCCCGCCGATGGCGAAATTGGTCCCGGCCGGGTTGGCCAGGTAGGGGGTCAGATCCCCGGCGAAGCCGAGGTCGTGCCAGAGGTGCTCGGCGTAGTTAGGCCCGTTCTGGAAGCGGCCCTGATCGTAGTATGTCGGATCGGGGATCTGCACCGGCAGGTTGGCGGTGCTGTAGGCGAACAGGTTGCCATTGTCCGAGAGGCTGTCGCCCAGGACGACCAGGGTCGAGAAGTTGGGCCCGGCCTGGGTGGCCGGGGCCCCCAGAAAACAGAGCAGGAAAAGGCTGGCGGTCAGGTTGCGCGGCATGGCGTTCTCCAGGGTCGATAGGGCTCGATGGGAGGGCCAGGCAGGGGCGCGGCCCGCTGCGAGTCTATCGATTCGCCACCACGGCAAAAACCTCCAATATTGCAATGGCTTGAGTGCGGCACCGGAGTCCGCCGGGGATCGGGCCCAGGCGGCCCGGCGGGGCTCGACAGGGGCCCCGGTACAACTGCGCGCCAGCCACGGACACACCGATCAACCCGAGGCCCGGCCTCCTGGTCGCGAAGCTCCAGAGACCTGGCAACCCTGGTCAGCGAATCCAGGGGCCGCGGCTTGGCGAGGCCGGCGTCATACCCCCGGCGGGACGCCGGGGGACCCGGTTGCCGGCAAGATGCCGGCGGTCCCAGGGGCCCGCGCCCCTGGCCCCCGTGCGGTGCGGACCGCACCGGGTATCGATTGATGTGCCGATACTTAGGCGCGGCAGGGTACAACCCTGGCCGTCACTGTGTCCCCAGGGTTGCCACCAGGGCCGAGCGCAGCCCCTCCGGCAGGGGTGCCGACCCCGTTCGGTCCGGCCCCAGGTGGACATGCACGGTGCGGGCCCGGGCCCGCAGGGCCCCGGCGCCGTCGCGGAAGCCGTAGGAGATGCTGTAGCTCGACTCGCCCAGGGCCGCCACCGCGACCTCTACCCCGAACCGGTCGCCGTGGCGCATGGGGATGAGATAGTCCGCCTCGGCGTGGACCAGGGGCAGCCAGCAGCCGTCGCGAATCAGCCCGTCCAAGGGCATGCCTATGGCCGCCATGAACGCCTCGTAGGCGTCCTGGGTGTGACGGAACAGGTGGCCGTAGAACAGGACCCCGGCGGCATCGGTGTCGTGCAGCCGGATGGTCAGGGGATGGGCGAAGTCTGGGTTGGGCATGGGGATCTCGCGGTTCAGTCACCGACAGAAGCATATTTCGGCCGCAAATGAACGCAAAGAAACGCAAATAGTTCGGCCGTTGCGTTGTTGCCTCTTGGTCACCCGCAGGGGCGCTTAGCCCGACCCCTGGTCTATTTGCGTCCATTTGCGTGCATTTGCGGCTGAATCGGTCTTGCTGAATTCAGTAGGGCCTGAAACCGGTACCGGGCGTCGGCGAGACCCGGATGTACCCGCCCTCGGCGCGCGGGGCCTCCCCCAGGTCCCGGCCCAGCCAATCGGCCGTGGCCAGGCCCTGGGGGATGGGGCTGGCGATGGCGGCGGCCAGGTGCAGGGTCGGCCAGAGCCCGGCGGCGGACTCGATCAGGCTGGTGACCACCACCTCCAGCCCCGCCGCCTGGGCCCGCCGGGCCAAGTCCAGGGTGCGGCCCAGGCCCCCCAGGGCATGGGGCTTGAGCACCAACCGACGCACCGGCAGCTCGGCCGGGTCCCAAGACGGGTCCCAGGCCGGGCCCGGTCGTACCAGGGACTCGTCCAGGGCCAGGGGGAAGGCGGCCTCGGCCTGGAGCCGGGCCAGGGCCTCCGGGGTCGGGTCGCCCAGGGGCTCTTCCAGGGACTCCACCGGTAGCCCGTTCAGGACCGTCAGGGCACGCCGCGCCTCCGCCAGGTCCCAGGCCCCGTTGGCATCGAGGCGGAAGGCAGAGCCCCGGGGCAGGGCCTCGGCCAGGTCGGCCAGGTGCGCCAGTTCCGCGCCCAGGTCGCCCAGACCGAGTTTGACCTTGTACACCCGATAGCCAGGGGCGGCGGCCAGGTCTTGTCGGGTCAGTTCGGCCAAGGGCCCGAGGGCGGCGTTGACCGGAACAGCCAGATCCGCGCCCGGGGCAAGCCAGATGGCCAGGGGCAAACCAGCGGCCTGGGCGGCCAAGTCCGACAAGGCGCATTCGGCGGCATAGCGGGCGGCGGGTGCCGGGCCTGTGTCGCCTGCCAGGTCCGCCAGGGCCGACCCCACCGGTCGGCCCAGGGCCTGCCCCTGCCAGGCATTGAGCCAGACCAGCGCGGCAGCAGGCTCCTCGGTCCCGGCGGCAGGCAGCGGCGCGCAGTCCCCGTAGCCCATCAGCCCAGCCGCCCCGCAGCGCACCAGCCAGCCGCAGCGCTCCCCCATCTCGCCCCGGGCACTGCGCCAGGGGCGGCGCAGGGGCAGCCG
>DYRB01000250.1 GCA_020718945.1 Lamprocystis purpurea
GCCAGGTAGGCGAGCATGGTCGCCATGTCCGGGCGGATCATCCCGGCCCCCTTGCAGATGCCGGTGAGAGTCGCCTCGACCCCGGCCCCCGGGAGGGTGAATCGGTGCGAAACCAGCTTGGGGACCGTGTCGGTGGTCATGATGGCGCGGGCGGCGGCCTCCCAGCCGTCCTCCCTCAGGGCCGCCAGGGCCGCGGGCAGGGCGGCGGCCAGGCGGTCCACGGGCAGGGGCTCACCGATCACCCCGGTGGAGAAGGGCAGGACCTCCTCCAGGGCGCAGTCCGTCAGGGCCGCCAGGGCCTCGCAACTGGCGATGGCGTCGGCCAGGCCGCGGTGGCCCGTGCCGGCGTTGGCGTTGCCGGAATTCACCAGCAGGTAGCGCGGTGCGGTCGCGGCGACATGGCGTCGGGCGACTATGACCGGGGCGGCGCAGAAGGCGTTGCGGGTAAAGACCGCGGCGCAGGTGGCCCCGGCCGGCAGTTCCAGCAGGAGCAGGTCCTGGCGGTCGGGGTAGCGGATGCCGGCGGCGGCGGTGCCGAGCCGCACGCCCGGAACGGGATGAAAGGAAATGGTCATCGGTGAGTCCACCAGAGGAAGAGGGGTCCGCAAATAAACGCAAATGAACGCAAAGGGGTCATGGCTTCTCGATACGGCCGATGCTGACCCTCACGCGTACTTCCTATTCGCGTTCATTTGCGTTCATTTGCGGACGATACCGATCCCGAGGTTCAGCCCGCCTTGCCGTGGCAGTGCTTGTATTTCTTCCCCGAGCCGCAGGGACAGGGCTCGTTGCGGCCGACCTTGCGCTGGTCGCGCACGAAGGGCTCGTGGTGCTCGTCGCCCGCGCCGGGGCGTTGCTGGAACAGCAGTTCGCCCTCGGGCTCCGGGGGGGCATCCAGGCCATGGAACTCCTCGTGCTTGAACTGGAAATCGTGCTCGTCGGCCTGGGCGGCGTTGAGGGCGGCCAGTTCCTCCGGGGCTTGGATGCGTAGCCGGGCCAAGGTGTTGACCACCTCCGCCTTGATGCTGTCCAGCATGGCGGAGAACATCTCGAAGGCCTCGCGCTTGTACTCCTGCTTGGGGTTCTTCTGGGCATAGCCGCGCAGGTGGATGCCCTGACGCAGGTAGTCCATGGCCGCCAGGTGGTCCTTCCACTGGGTATCCAGGGCCTGGAGCATGACCGCCTTCTCGATCTGGCGCATGACCTCGGGGCCTATGGCCTGCTCCTTCTCCGCATAGGCGGCGGCGACCCGGTCGTGGATGCGTCGGCGCAACTGGTCCTGGTCCAGGTTGTGCTCCTGGTCCAGCCAGTCCTGTAGGGGCCAGTCGCCGCCGAAGGTGTCGGTCAGGGCCTGGCTCAGCTCAGGGATATGCCACTGCTCTTCCAGGCTCTCCGGGGGCATGTGGGCGCCGATCAGGTTGGCCAGCACCTCGTCGCGCATGGCGGTGACGGTGTCCAGGACGCTGTCGGTATCCATCAGCTCGCGGCGCTGGCGATAGATGACCTTGCGCTGGTCGTTGGCGACGTCGTCGTATTCCAGGAGTTGTTTGCGGATATCGAAGTTGCGGCCCTCGACCTTGCGCTGGGCGTTCTCTATGGCCTTGGTCACCCAGGGGTGCTCGATGGCCTCCCCGGGCTCCATGCCGAGCTTCTGCATCAGGCTGGAGACGCGCTCGGAGGCGAAGATGCGCATCAAGTTGTCTTCCAGGGACAGGTAGAACCGGCTGGAACCCGGGTCGCCCTGGCGCCCGGAACGGCCGCGCAACTGGTTGTCGATGCGCCGCGACTCGTGGCGCTCTGTGCCGGTGACGTGCAGGCCGCCGGCGGCTATGACCTCCGCGTGGCGCGCCTTCCAGGCGGCGCGGATGGCCTCGGGGTCGGCGTCGGGCCCGGCCTGGTCCAGCTCCGACTCCAGATTGCCGCCCAGGACTATGTCCGTCCCGCGGCCGGCCATGTTGGTGGCGATGGTCACGGCCCCGGGGCGCCCGGCCTGGGCGACTATGCCGGCCTCGCGTTCGTGCTGCTTGGCGTTGAGGACCTCGTGGGGGACGCCCGCCTCGTTGAGCAGCTTGTCGATCAGCTCCGAGGTCTCGATGGAGGCGGTACCCACCAGCACCGGCTGGCCGCGGGTCACGCAGTCGCGGATGTCCTCGATAATGGCGTCGTACTTTTCTTTCTGGGTCAGGTAGACCAGATCGCCATGGTCCTTGCGGATCATAGGCTGATTGGTCGGGATGACCACCACCTCCAGGCCGTAGATCTGCTGGAACTCGTAGGCCTCGGTGTCTGCCGTGCCGGTCATGCCCGACAGCTTGGGATAGAGGCGGAACAGGTTCTGGAAGGTGATGGAGGCCAGCGTCTGGTTCTCCTGCTGGATGGGCACCCCCTCCTTGGCCTCCACCGCCTGGTGCAGGCCCTCGGACCAGCGGCGGCCGGGCATGGTACGGCCGGTGAACTCATCGACGATGATGATCTGGCCGTCGCGGACTATGTACTCCACGTTCTTCTGGAACAGGGCGTGGGCGCGCAGGGCGGCATAGACGTGGTGCATCAGGGCAATGTTGCCGGCGTCGTAGAGGGACTCGCCCTCCGCCAGCAGGCCCATCTCCGCCAGCCGGTCCTCGACCTTCTGGTGGCCGTCCTCGCTCAGGTAGACCTGGCGGGCCTTCTCGTCCACGGAATAGTCCCCGGGGCCGAAGTCGGGCTTGCCCTCCTCGTTGGTCATGGGGGCCTGACGGGCGAGGTCGGGGATGATGGCATCGATGCGCTTGTAGAGGTCGGTGCTGCCCTCCGAGGGACCCGAGATGATCAGCGGGGTACGCGCCTCGTCGATGAGGATGGAGTCCACCTCATCCACCACGGCATAGAAGGGGTCACGCTGGGTGCGCTGCTCCGGCGTAAAGGCCATGTTGTCGCGCAGGTAGTCGAAGCCGAACTCGTTGTTGGTCCCGTAGGTGATGTCCGCGGCATAGGACTCCCGGCGGGTGACCGGGCGCATGTATTTGTAACCCTGGCCCTCCGGGGGCAGGTAGTGCGGATCGTACAGATAGGAGGCGCTGTCGGGCCCCATGCCGCCGGACGAATTGATGACGCCGACGCTCAGGCCGAGAAAGGTGTAGACCCGCCCCATCCAGGCCGCGTCGCGGCGGGCCAGGTAGTCGTTGACCGTGACCACATGCACGCCCTTGGCAGGCAGGGCGTTGAGATAGGCGGACAGGGTGGCGACCAGGGTCTTGCCCTCGCCGGTGCGCATCTCGGCGATCTTGCCGGAGTCGAGCACCATGCCGCCGATGAGCTGGACGTCGAAGTGGCGCATGCCGAGCGCCCGGCGGGCCGCCTCGCGGACCGTGGCGAAGGCCTCCGGGAGCAGGTCGTCGAGTGGGGCGCCCGCCGCCAGACGGGCGCGGAACTCCGTAGTCCTGGCCTGCAGGTCGGCATCGCTGCGGGCCTGGGCGGCAGGCTCCAGGGCGTTGATCTTGGCGACCGTCTTGAACAGCCGCTTGACCAGGCGCTCATTGCGGCTGCCGAAGATCTTCTTGAACAGGTTCGTGACCATAGGGGGAGCCGGGGTGCAAAAAATTGCCCGCATCATACTGGAAAAGGCCGCGCCCCGCAGGGCGGGGCGGACCCTGGACCGGACCCGGGCTGGGTCCGATCCTGAGCGGGGGCTGGGCTGGAGGGGGAGATCAGGGGTCCGTGGGCGTCGCAAGGGCCTGTGTCGGCCCCAGCGTCCGCCCAAGGTACCCGCCGGGTCAGCCGTCGGTGCGCGACGGGCGGGTGTCGGCGGCCAGGTTAGTCTGGTCTATGTATTTGAGGGGGTTGACCTGCTTGCCGCCCACCAGGACCTCGAAGTGGACGTGGGGGCCGGTGGAGCGGCCGGTCGAGCCCAGGGTGGCGATGGTCTGGCCCTGGGCGACGGTCGCGCCCTCCTTGACCAGGAGGCGCTGGCAGTGGCCATACCGGGTCACCAGGCCGTCCTTGTGACGGACCTCGACCAGGTTGCCATAGCCGCTCTGCTTGCCGCTGAAGGTCACTACCCCCTCGGCCACGGCAATCACCGGCGAGCCGAGGACCCCGGCGAAGTCCACGCCCTTGTGGAAGGCCCCGCGCCCGCGGAAGGGGTCTCGACGGAAGCCGAAGGTGGAACTGATGTAGCCCGACTTCACGGGCCAGCCCGACATGGCCGTCGCCTCGCCCAGGTGGCGCTCCATGATCAGCTCTTCGAGCAGGGTCAGCTTGCGCTTGCGGTCGTCGATTTCGCTCAGGACCTGCGCCAGTTCTTCGGCCAGGGCATCGATGGCGGCAGGACGGTCGGCGCGGCCGGTGTCCGGGCCACCCTGGGGGGGGGGATTGTGGAAATCGAACTCCTCGGCATTGAGCCCGGCCATGTTGACCAGTCGCTCGCCGAGGGCATTGAGGCGCAGGATCTCGGCCTGCATGGCCCCCACCTGTCCCGCTACGGCATCGATGTGGGCACCGAATTCTTGCTGTTGTGCTGCGAGCGCCTTGCGCGCCTGCTGGCCTTGGGTCTGCGGGCCGGCGACGGCCACCACCCCCAGATCCAGCCTGATCAGCCCCTGGCTACCGAGCCAGACACCGACCCCTCCTGCCACGGCGGCCAGGGCTACGGCCGCCAAAACTCCTACCAACGCATTGCCTTGCACGAACCTTCTGCGGTCTAGCGGAACCAGGATGAATCGCTTCATAGAGGTCTCTCGATAAATAAAGTTTGGGGAAGGTACCAGCTTGGCACCGCCAAGTTCAAGGGTTTCCCGCCGAACGGCTACGCAAAGACCGGAATTTTCGACTTGCATCACGCCAGCTCCCGCCTATAGTGGCGGCCCGCCCCAGCCCAGGGGCGCCGCCTGGGACGCCTGCACCTTGGTCGAAAAAGCAAGCCATATCAGGACCTTCATGCGCCGTAGCCAGGCCGCGGCCGGGCTCCTGGCGGGGGTGGAGCGCGATGCCCGCCTGGTCGGGGCGGTGCGCTCGGCCCTAGCCGACGAACTGCGCCCCCACTGCCTGCATGCAGCCCTGGAGGGGGCCAGGCTCAGCCTGCTGACCGATGGCCCTGCATGGGCCTCGCGACTGCGCTTCGCCGCCCCGGAGCTGCTGGCCGCCCTGGCCGCCCGGGGCACGATGGCGGCACAGGTGCGCATCCGGGTGGCCCCGGTGGCCGGGAGTGGGGCGGTGGCGGAGCGGCCAGCGGTACGGGAGCGGTTGTCCCCGGGGACTGTCGCCCACCTGAGGGCGGCCGCCGCAGGTATGGACGACCCCGAACTG
>DYRB01000251.1:0-3556 GCA_020718945.1 Lamprocystis purpurea
CGCTTCGCCCGGTCGCGCCGAGGCGGCGCTCCCACGGTGCTTCCGGCCTCGGCGCTAAACGACGGCCTCAAACTTGGAATTGCTGCACCGGCCGGGGGTCGGGCCGGGTGGAAGGTCCGCCGCTCTGGCCTTGGCTCAGCGCCCCGTCGCCACCGCCCCCGTCGCCACCGCAAAGTCCGGCACGCTGCTCGGGATGATGGTGGTGGGCTTCTGCCGCCCATTGGTGAGGTCCTTCACCCGGCGGGTCACGTAGAGGTCCAGCTCCTTGATGGTCACGCTGCCGTCCCCGTCGGAGTCGGCCTTGCCCTTGAGCCCCTCCAGCAGGGCCGCGGTGAAGGCCCCGTGGCCCCAGGCCGGGTCCTCCAGGCTGGGGGTGGAGCCGGTGGCGGCGGTCATGATCACCTGGCCGGTCCCGGCATCGACCAGGGTCTTGATGGCCGCGGTGATGTCCGCCGCCACCGCCCGCCGCCGGGTGTCGCCGAAGACGTTGCCGGAGTGGCAGGTGTCCACCAGCAGCAGGACCTTGCCCGGCAGGTTCTTGACCAGGTCGCTGACCTCGTTCCAGCGCACGGCACTGCGGCGCAGGCCCTGGGGGTCGGCGTCCGCGGGCAGGAAGTAGTAGTTGCCCTGGTCGTCGTTCACCCCATGCCCGGCGATGAAGATCACCGAGAGGTCGCGCTGGGTGGACTCCTTGCCGATCCAGTCCAGGCCGTCGAGCACCGCGTCCCGACTCGCCTGGGCGTCCACCAGTGCGCACCTTGATCCCGTTGAACAGGTCCCGCTGGGCGCCGAAGGCCTCCCCCACCGCCTGGGCGTCCCCGGCGGCGAGGCCCAGATTCAGGCCCTGGCGGCCATAGCGGCTGACCCCCACGCTCAGCACATAGAGGTCGGGCCTGTAGGCCGGGGCCGCCGGGCGCTCGCGCTCCACCTCCAGGATCACCGGGGTGGCGCTGGCGTGGCGGTTGCGTGCCTGGAGGGTGACGGTCTGCCGGGCCAGGTCCGCGGCCAGGGCGACGGTCTCGGTGCGGCACTGGCGCCGCTCGCCCCCGCCCATCCGGGCCAGGCCCCGGGCCTGCCCATCCAGGGGCCGGCCGTTCAGTAGCAGCCCCATCTCGGCGATGGGCTCCTGGCCCTCGGCGACCACGCAGTATTCGACCTCCAGGCGCTCGGCGGCGGTGCTCACCCGGGGCCCGCTCGGGCGGATCAGATCGATGCGCGGCGGGCGCTGGGCCAGCACGTCCACGGGCTCGGTGCGCTGGGTCTTGGCCGCGGCGGCGATGGCCGCCTCGGCGCTGCCGGTCTCCCAGGCCAGGCGCAGTATGTCCGGGCGGTAGAGGGCGGGGTACTGCCCGGCGGCGACGAACTCCGCGGCCCGCTCTGGGCCATGGTTCAGGTGGAAGCCGAAGTACTTGTCCCCCTGGGGCGAGGCGGCATAGTAGCCCTGGGGGTCCAGGCGACCCATTCCCCGTCGGCGGCGGGGAAGAGGCTCAGTATCGGCTCAAGATCCTTCGGCGCCGCCGCGGTTCTGATCGGGTCCAGGTTCCATAGGCGCAGCGTCTGGTCGTCACTGCCGGAGACCAGCCAGTGCCCCCGGGCGGCCACCGACCAGACCTCACCGGTGTGGCCGATCAGCCGGGCCATTGTGCGGCCCTGGCGGTCGTAGAGGGTGAGGAAGCCGTTGCCCCCGCCGGAGACCACCAGGCCCCCGGGGTGAAGCCGTAGCTGTTGTGCCGGTAGCCGTCGGTGGACCCGCGGGTGATGCTGGCCGCCGCCTGGCCGTCCCGGCGGATGCTCAGGGTGGCGTCCGCGTAGCCGTAGTCCCCACCCGGGGCATGGTCCAGGGTCCAGGTGGCCCCGTCCCCGGTCCAGCGGGTGGGGATGCGCTCCACCCCCGCATCCCCTTGGGCCTCGCCGCGCTGCCAGGTCTCCAGGTCCAGGCGCTGGTCCAATGGGTTGGCATTGAGGTGCGGGTCGGACTTCCCGACATGGCCCCACCTCAGGGCCCCGGCCTCCAGCCCCACCTCCCAGACGCTGCGCCCCTGGCCGACCCAGTGGGCCTGCCCCTTCCCATCCAGACCCCAGCGGTACAGGTCCTGGTTGTTGCCACCGCCGGAGACCAGGGTCCGGTCGTCGAGGAAGGCCAGGGCCATCACGGTGCTGTCGTGGCCGCTGAAGCGGGCCTGCTCCGCGAAGCCTTTGCGGGTGTCGTAGAGGGTGCAGACGTAGGGGGGCGGCCCGTCCCCGCCGCCAGCCGGTGCCCGTCCGGGGAGAAGGCGAGGCCCCAGGGGAAGGTCGGGCCGGTCAGGGTCTTCTGCAGCCGCAGCTCGTGGTCGAAGATCAGGACGGCCTGGTCCTGGTAGCCGGAGGCGGCGATCCGGTCCCGGCTCACCGCCAAGTACTGGAGCTGGTGGTCGTGGCGGTAGCGGGCCTGGATCTGGTCCCCGCGCCAGAGCAGGACCTGATTGTCGTAGCCCGCCGAGACCATCCGCCCGTCCGGGAGCATGGCCACCGCGAGGACGTAGTTGTCGTGCCCCTTGAGGGTCCGGTCCAGGGCGAAGCCGAGGCGGGCGTCCCAGACCCGCACCGTGCGATCAGCGCTGCCCGAGACCAGCCAGGCCCCGTCCGGGGAGAAGGCCAGGTCGTAGACCGCGCTGGTGTGGCCCTTGAGGACCTGCGCCAGGCGCCCGGTGGCGAAGTCGTAGAGTCGGATCAGGCCGGTCTTTTCGTCCGCGTGCCGCCCGAAGACGCCCCCCACCGCCAGCCAGCGGTCGTCGGGGCTGAGTGCAATGGCGTAGACCAGGCCCTCCTTGCCCGGCCCGATCTCCCCGAGGATGCGCCGCAGCTCCCGGCCGCTCTGGGCGTCCCAGACCCGGACCCTCTTGTCGTCCGAGGCGGTGACCAGGTCCCGGATCATCCCCTGGTGCCCCCCGGGGTCGGTCACCAGGATGGGGGCCTGATCGGCCCTGGCCTGCGGGATCGAGGGCGGCACCCAGGGGGCCAGGCCCGTGAGGGTCAGGGCCAACAGGGCCCGCAGGGCCCAGCGGGGTTGGGGGCGGTGCAGCTTCATGGTTCCTCCAATGGCGTGCGGCGGGGCGGCCCGCCCCGGGACCTCGGTTGTCCCCTTAGGTCGAGTGGATTGTCCCGCCCGCCGCCGGGGTGGGCAAGGGCGGCGCGACCGGGGACAGACCGGGACTGGGCGGTTGTGGGGGTATTCGGGATAGGGAGAGGGGGGTCGGCGGACCCCGGGGGTTCATCCGTGCCTGAGGGGCCCCGCGGGCAGCGGCCGAGGCCGGGCCTCAGACCCGCCACCGCCCGGGCCGAGGTACCTGGGCGACGGGACTCCCAGGGGCCCGAAACGCACGGAGCCCAGGACCGGGGTCTGTCCGGGCCTGGGCTCTGCGGGAGCAATAGGCTGATTTAGCTATAATTTTGGCGCGCCCGACAGGATTCGAACCTGTGACCCCAGCCTTCGGAGGGCTGTACTCTATCCATCTGAGCTACGGGCGCTTGAAACTGATTGTGACCCCCACCCAATGACTCCCTCCAAAGGGCTGCG
>DYRB01000251.1:3656-5256 GCA_020718945.1 Lamprocystis purpurea
TGCTTGGTGCTTGGCCGGCGTCGGTCCGCACAGCGGACCCTACCTGCTTGGCACTTGGTCGGCGTCGGTCCGCACAGCGGACCCTACGCGGCCTACCCGCCGCTTCGACCCGGGTGAGGTCCGAGGTCGCGGGTAGGGTGGGGAAGCATACCCGCTGTCCGGCGGCGCGTCCACCAGGTCTTGCGGGCGGTCGCGACCCAGGGGCTTCAGCCCCCCAACATCCCCTTGAGATTGGCCAGGTGGGCCGAGCCGCGGGACTGGCGCTCGGCCTGGGTCACCTCGCGGCGGCTGTCCCAGTCGATCTGGTCGGGCGGGAGTTCGTTGAGGAAGCGGCTGGGCTCGCTCTCGATCAGCTCACCGTAACGCTTGCGGCGCTGGGTGAGGGTGAAGGTCAGGCTGACCTGGGCCCGGGTGATGCCGACGTAGGCCAGGCGACGCTCCTCTTCGATGCTGTCCTCCTCGATGCTGGTGCGGTGGGGCAGCAGTTCCTCTTCCATGCCGACCAGGAAGACATGGGGGAACTCCAGGCCCTTGGCGGCGTGCAAGGTCATGAGGGCGACCCGTTCGCCGCCCTCCTCCTCCGCCTGGCGCTCCAACACGTCCATGAGGGACAGGTGGCTGACCATCTCGGCCAGGGTCTTCTCCTGGAGTTCGCCCTTGTTCAGGGCCCCCAGCCAGTCGATCAGATCGGTGACGTTCTCCATGCGCCGCTCGGCCACCTGGGTGCTGGAGGCATTCTCGCGCAGCCAGGCGGCGTAGTTCATGCCCTCCACCAGGGCGCGCACGGCGACCACGGGCTCGGACCCGGCGCGGCGGGCATAGCCTTGGAGCCAGCCGGCGAAGTCCTTGAGCCGCTTCTGGGCACGCTCCCCCAGGTGCTGGGCCAGACCCAGCTCGTCGCAGGCGGCCAGCAGCCCGACCCCGCGCCCCTTGGCGTAGCCGGCCAGGGCCTCCAGGGTGTTGGGGCCTATCTCCCGGCGCGGGGTGTTGACGATGCGCAGGAAGGCGGCGTCGTCGTCCGGGTTGGCCAGCAGGCGCAGATAGGCCATCAGGTCCTTGACCTCGGTGCGGGCGAAGAACGAGGTCCCGCCGCTGAGGAAATAGGGGACGTTGTGCTCGCGCAGGGCCTTCTCGAAGGGGCGGGCCTGGTGGTTGCCGCGGTAGAGGATGGCGAACTGGCCGAACCCCTGGGCCTGGGTGAAGTGGCGGTGGAGTATCTCCGAGACCACCCGCTCGGCCTCGTGGGCCTCGTCCCGGCAGGTCAGGACCCGCGGCGGGTCACCGGGGTCCAGGGCGCTCCACAACCGTTTCTCGAAGACGTGGGGGTTGTTGGCGATGAGGGCATTGGCCAGGCCCAGGATGCGCCCGCTGGAGCGGTAGTTCTGCTCCAGCATGACCACCTTGAGGTGCGGATAGTCGTCCTTGAGCCGGGCCAGGTTCTCCGGGCGGGCCCCGCGCCAGGCGTAGATGGACTGGTCGTCGTCGCCGACCACGGTCAGGGCCCCGCGCGGGCCGACCAGTTGCCGGACCAGCTCGTACTGGGCCCCGTTGGTGTCCTGGTACTCGTCCACCAGCAGGTAGCGGATGCGCCCCTGCCAGG
>DYRB01000252.1:0-3951 GCA_020718945.1 Lamprocystis purpurea
GGAGCCCACATGGCGGAAGCGGGGCAGTATTTCTGCCTGGGCGGCACTACGCAGCATGCGACAGATCTGGTCGAGCTCCGGGGTCATGGCTACCTCTGGGAATGGGTACGAGTTGGGGCGGGATGATCCAGGACTTGGGAGGTCGGCGCCAGGAGGGGACGGCCGCGGCGCCACCTACCCGATGACGTCGTCCAATCCGGGCATCGGATCTGGCCCAGGGCCGTCCCACCCGTCGGCGGTCGGCGCGCCGTTGAACTGGATCTCCACCAGGGGCAGTTCCCAGGCATCGCTGCGGCACAGGTCCAGGTAGCCTGGGCCGCCGTCGTCGTGGCGGCGGCGCAGCAGGGCGACCACCCGGATGGCCTGGATCTGGGGCAGCCTCGGGAGCCAGGTGTCGGACCCGCGCCGGGACAGACGGGCGACCGGTTCCCCGGCGTCGTCGCAGAGCAGGACCCAACCGTCCTTGGCCTGGGCCTGGAGGGTGTCGCCGGTGGTGAGGCCAGCGAGTCGGGCGTGGATAGTCCGCCGCGGGGACAGACGCCCGGCGAAGCCCAGGTCCAGGTCGGCGAGGGTCAGGAGCCGGTAGCGGCGGGCCAGGACCTCGGCGGGCGGGGGTTCCAGGTCCGGGCTCTGGTGCACCAGCCAGTCGCCCCGGACCTCGGCCACGAAGGGGTTGCCGGCGGGCCCCAGGCTGCCCAGGGTGAGGGTCTCCCGGGCACGGGTCATGCCGACATAGTAGAGGCGCCGTTCGTCCTCGCCGCGCTGGCTGCGGCGCCAGCCCCCGTCGGCGATGAGCACATGGGGGAACTCCAGGCCCTTGGCGGAGTGCAGGGTGGCCAGCAGGACCCCATCCCCCAGGGTGCGGTCACGGCGCTGCTCGGCCAGGGTCTCGTAGCAGAACTCCTGGATCTGGTCGGCGGGGACCGCCGCCGTGCCGGCCTCGTCGGACCAGGCGCGGGCCAGGTCCGTGACCAGGGTGTCCCAGGGGCTTGGGGTCCCGATCAGGCGGAACACCGGGGGCGGCGGCGGCAGGGCGGCGGTCTCTTCGGAGCAGGACTCCGGCAGACCGGATGCCAGTGGGGCCTCGCCCTCGGCCCCGGGGCCTTTCCCTGATGGGGGTTCCCACTGGTCCCGCGCCAGGTCGAGCACCTCGGCCGGGGTCAGGGGGGTCTGACCCAGGGCCCGCAGGCGGTCCAGGAACCCGGCGACCTCCCGGACCCGGTGCAGGGGCGGCAGGTCTTCCCGCCAGGCGACGGGGATGCCGACCGCCTCGCACAGGGCGCGGATGGGCTCCAGCACGGCCCGGGTGCGGGCCAGCACCGCGAGATCCGACCAGGCCCCGCCGCCGACGCGGCGCAGTTCCTGGATGCGCCCGACCAGGGCCGCGGCCTGGCGCCCCGGGTCCGGGGTCTCCAGGACCAGGACCCGGCCCTGTACCTCCGGGTCCAGGGCCTCCCAAGGGCCCCCGGGGGGCGCGTCCCGGCGCCGGGCATCGACGCGGATGGGTTGGCCGGTCTTCATGCGCACCCGGTTGAGGGCGACCAGGGCGTTGGCGGCGGCGACCAGGTGGCCGGTGCCGCGGTAGTTCTCCACCAGGTAGTGGACCTCGGCCTGATAGTCGTTGCGGAAACTGCGGATGTAGACGACGTTGGCCCCGCGGAAGGCGTAGACGTTCTGGTCGTCGTCCCCCACGGCGAGCAGGGTCAGCTTGTCCTCCTCCCGGGTGCGCCCGGCCAGGGCCGAGATGAGCCGGTACTGGTCGGCGTCGATGTCCTGGTACTCGTCCACCAGGATGTGCCGATAGCCGGCCAGTAACCGGTCGCGCAGGGCGTCGGGGGCAATCCCTGGGACCTGGGTGCGGCCCTCCAGCAGGTCGCAGGCGCGCGGGATCAGGGAATTGAGGTCCAACCCGAGGTCGCCGTCGCGCCCCGGCCGCTCGGCGAGCGATCCGCCGATCAGGCGCAGGGCCAGGCCATGGTAGGTCTGGACCATGACCCCGCGGGCCTCGTCGCCGACCAGCTCCGCGAGCCGGCGGCGCAGTTCCAGGGCGGCGTTGCGGTTGAAGCAGACCACCAGGATGCCCCGCGGGTCCACCCGCAGCACCCGCAGCAGGTAGGCGCAGCGGTGCACCACCACCCGGGTCTTGCCCGACCCGGGCCCCGCCAGGACCAGGCGGTTGCCCTCCTCAGGGGCTGCGACCACCTCGACCTGGGCCGGGTTGCCCAGGGCATCGACGATACGCCGGAACGACTCCGCCGTAGTGGCCCGATCCAGGACCTCGCGCCGGTCGGCGAAGAAACGCCGCACGAACTCCGACTTATCCAGGCCGAAGTAGGCGCTGACCAGGCCCAGGGCCTGACGGATGCTCTCCGCCCCGAGACGGGCATACTCGTCCATGACGTGGATCTGGAAGATGCGCTCCCTGTACTGCTGAGCCAGGGGTTCGTGCTGGGCCTTGGTGTAGCGGCGGCCCTGACCCTCGGCTGGCAGGCGGATGGTCATGGCCTGGCGGAACAGGGCCAGACCGCCTTGCAGGACCAGGGCCCCCTGCTCGTGGAGGAACAGCAGGCCGCGGGCGGCGGCGGCCAGGGGGTCGCGTACCGCCTTCGCCAGGGTCAGGTCCGCCCGGATGGCCCGGGTCAGCTCGTCGGTGCCGAAGCTCACCAGCAGCCCCGCACCGGCCGGCGCCCCGGCGGGGACCTTGGCGATCAGGGCGCGCAGGACCACCGCGGCCGCTGCCTGGCGGCGCTTGGCGCCGGCGGTCAGGGCCGCCCAGTCCCGGTGCAGCCGTATCCGGTAGTGGTCGCGGTCGGTCTGGCGGAACTCCAGGCTGCCGCTGTCCCCGGCCAGGCCCCGGCCGTCCCGGGCCAGGCTGGCGAGCAGGTTGCGCAGGGTCTCCGGGTCGCTGGCCAGGCCCAGGTCCAGCAGGTGCTGGTTGAGCCGGCGGAGCGGCAGGGGTAGCCAGGCCCCAGGGGCCGCGTCCGGGGCTGCCTCACGGAGCGCCGTGACCATGGCCCGCTCCAGGGTGCAGGCCCGTTCCAAGATCTGGGTGGGGCCGTCCCGGACCTTGTGACGCAGGAAGGCACTGAGCTGGGGAGCCTCGCGCAGCAGGCCGGCCGCGGCCATGTCGTGCAGGGTGCGCAGGACCCGCTGGCTCGGGGTCTCGCTGTTGCTCCAGGCGGCCGGCTCGGCGCTCTGCGCATCGGCGGGGCGCTGGAAGGCAGGCAGCCGGGCCAGGTCGTCGAGGGTCAGGCCCTGGTCCGGCTCGGCGTTGACCAGGGCCTCGAAGACCGCCAGCCAGAGCTGTTCCCGCACGGCGGACAGGCCCAGCCGGGCGATGCGCCGACCGGCATCCTCCAGGCTCGCCACCGCCAGCCGTCCCTGGAAGACCCAGGCGCGCTCTTCGTTGCGCTCCACCAGGCCGGAATGCTCCAGCCAGGCGACGCCGACCTGGACCCGGGTGTCGGCCTGGCGCTCTTGCGGGTCGAAGCCCAGGCGCAGGTCCTCGTCGCGCAGCAGTTCGCCGCTGGTCAGGACCAGGGTGTCGCCCTTACCGTGGCGGGCCCGGCGCAGGCCGCGCAGGATCTCGGCGATATCCTGGCGGCTGAGTGCCGACAGGGCCGCCAAGCGGAACTGGCGCTCCACGTCGGTGGCGTCGTAGAGCAGGACGCACAGGGCAGGGCGGCGGTCGCGCCCGGCCCGGCCGGCCTCCTGGAGGTAGTTTTCCAGGGAGCCGGGGATGTCCAGGTGGACCACCAGGCGCACGTCCTCCTTGTCCACCCCCATGCCGAAGGCGTGGGTGGCGCAGATCACCCGCAGGTCCCCGGCGACGAAGGCGTCCTGGATGCGCCGCTTCTCCGGGGCGCTCAGGCCCGCATGGAAGGCGGCCACCGCCCAGCCCTGGTTGGCCAGGTAGGCGGATATCGCCTCGGTGCCCTGGCGGGTGGAGGC
>DYRB01000252.1:4051-5232 GCA_020718945.1 Lamprocystis purpurea
GCTCCACCCCGCCCTGGAACAGGCTCAACTCCAGGTCCAACTGGTCGCGGAAGTAGGCCAGGATCTCTTCGATCACCTCGCGCTTGGCGGTGGCGGTGAAGCAGGCCACCGGCGGGATCGGCACCCCCTGGCGGGCGGCCAGCTCCTTGATGAGGCGCCCGGCGTACAGGTAGTCGGGGCGAAAGTCGTGGCCCCACCTGGACAGGCAATGGGCCTCGTCGAACACCCAGCAGCCGATCTCCCTGGCCTGAAGGGCGTTGCGCACCGAGGCATTGCGCAACTGCTCCGGGGCTATGTAGAGCAGGGCCAGGTCCCCCAGGCGCAGGCGCTCCAGGACCTCACCCCGCTCCGGCGGGGTCAGCAGGCCGTAGAGGGCCGCCGCGGCCGGGGTGCCGGTCTTGCGCGCCAGGTTGTCCACCTGGTCCTCCATCAGGGCCTGCAAAGGGGAGATCACCACCGTGAGGGTCCCGAGGCGCAGGTTGCGGGCCAGGGCCGGGACCTGGAAGCACAGGGACTTGCCGCTGCCGGTGGGGAGGTTGGTGAGCTGAGACCCGCCGCCTATACCGTGGGCGACCACCGCCGCCTGGAGGCTGCTGCCGTCCGGGGCCGCCGGCTGGGGGCGGAAGGCGTCGAAGCCGAACCAGCGGCGCAGTGGCACCGCCGGGTCCAGGAACTGGGTGCACCAGGGGCAGGCCGGGTCGTGGCAGGGTACCCCACGCAGGGCGCGCAGCAGGGCGGCGGTCTCCGGGAAGCGGTGCCGCACCCAGGGCGGGAGCACGGAGCGCGACCCGGCGACCTGGAGCCAGGCGGTGGCATAGGCCGCCGCCGGGCGCAGCCGCGGGTCGGCCAGGTGCCCCAGGGCCAGGGTGCGCGCCCCCGTCGGGCAGGTCTTGTCCTGCCACAGGGCGCGCAGCAGGTCCAGGGCCACCCGGGCGGTGGGCAGTTCAGCCCCCAGGGCGGCGAAGGGTGCCGCCAGACCCTCGCCGCCCGCATCCGCCCCGGCCAGCCCGGTGACCCCGCGCAGACAGAAGCGGTAGAGGCGGGGCAGGTCCGCCTCGCCGGCGGCCATGCGCCGGGCGAACTCCGTCCATTGCTCGCCGAAGATCCGGGCCGCGAGCCGGGCGTCCGCCAGCGGGTCGCTGACTGCATCCCGCACCAGCTTGTAGTCCTTCACCAGCCGG
>DYRB01000253.1 GCA_020718945.1 Lamprocystis purpurea
ATGGGTACCAGCCTGGAAGACCGGCCCCGCTACACCCCCACCCCCACCTTCGATACCTTCCCCTTCCCCGTCGGCCTGACCCCGGCCGACACCACCGGCCCGACCGAGGCGACCGCGCAACCGGGCCAAGATGGCCCGGCTCCCATCCTGCCCAGCGTAGCCCCGGACCGCCGCCCCGCCGCGCTGGCCATCGCCGAGGCGGCCCACCGGCTCAATGCCCTGCGCGAGGGCTGGCTGAACCCGCCCCAATGGGTGGAGCGCGTCCCCGAGGTGGTCCCGGGCTACCCGGACCGAATCATCCCCAGGCCCGAGTTCGCCGCCGAGGTCAAGAAGCGGACCCTGACCAACCTCTACAACGCCCGCCCGACCTGGCTGGACCAGGCCCACCAGGCCCTGGATGCCGCCGTCGCCGCGGCCTACGGCTGGGGCGACTATGCCCCGGACCTGCCCGACGAGGAGATCCTGCGCCGCCTGCTGGCGCTAAACCTGCAGCGCGGCGGGGCTGGCGGCTAGGACGCAGGATGGACAAGCGCAGATCAGTCCTCCAGCCAACCCGAGGGCCCTAAGCGACGGTTCAAGAACAAGCGATACGTTCTGGACCGGGGGACGGGCCTCTGGCCCGTCTGGCGGGCGGGACGCCCGCCCCACAGATGTCTCAGTTGTTTCTGAACTGTTCCTAAGGCGCCACCCCGAGCGCAGTCTACCAGCCCTGGGTAAGTCCCTGTCTTGAGGGTGAACCCCGGCCCGGCGCGCCTGACCTGTGCAGACGGACGCACCCAGGGCAGACCCGCCCGACCGGTCCGCGCTACCAGCGGCTGCCAAGGGACCTGAAGGGGCTCTCCGACGGCCCCCATGGCGGTGGGCATGGCCCCCAGCAATTCCAAATTTGAGAGCAACACCTGGCACCGCGGCCGGAAACACCGTGGGAGCGCCGCCTCGGCGCGACCGGGCGAAGCGCAGCGAGCCCGCTGGCCACCACGCGAGTCCGTCGCGGCGAGGCGCCGCTCCCACGGGCACCGATCTGGCCCCGAAATTTGGAACTGCTGCATGGCCCCCCAGGACCATACCGGCACCCAGGGCTCTGGGGTATCCTGCACGCCGCCAACGGCGGGGGCACCCTCCCAGCCCTCACCCTGGAGAGCCGCCATGTCGGGACCCACAGCCCGAGACGTCATGGACCCCAAACCCAGGGTGCTCGCCGCCACCGATACCAGCGGCACGGGCATCGGCTACATCATGGATGGCCGCTTCCGCAATGTCCCCATCCTAGACGGCTGACCCCTACAGGGCCTTGGGCGCGGGGGAGCATGGTGACCCGCAACTACCCATGGGGCAGGACGGACCTGACCTTGGGCGACGCGCGGGGTATCCGCGTCTGCCGTGAGGCGATACGATAGCGGCCCCATTGGCTTGTTCGCGCTGTTGAGAGCCCTCTGCACCAATGAAGATCATCATCCTGGGTGCCGGCCAGGTCGGCACCTCGGTGGCCGAGAGCCTGGTCTCCGAGGCCAACGAGATCACCATCGTCGACACCGACGTGCCACGCCTGGGCCGCCTGGCCGACCGCCTGGACCTGCGGGTGGTGGTGGGTAACGCCGCCCTGCCCTCGGTGCTCAAGCAGGCCGGGGCTGAGGACGCGGATCTACTCATCGCCGTCACCCAGAGCGACCAGACCAATCTCTGCGCCTGCCGCACTGCCAAGACCCTGTTCAACGTCCCCACCCGCATAGCCCGGCTGCGCTCGGCGGACTATGCCCAGTATCCGGAACTGCTCGAGCCCAAGAACTTCGCCGTGGACTTCAGCATCTGCCCGGAGCAGATCGTCACCGACTACGTCGTCAAGCTCATCGAGTTCCCCGAGGCCCTGCAGGTCCTTGAGTTTGCCAACGGGCTGGTGACCCTGGTGGCGGTGCGGGCCTTCGCCGGGGGCCCCCTGGTGGAGCACCCCATCGCCGATCTGCGCCGCCACATGCCGGAGGTGGACGCCCGCATCGCCGCCATCTACCGCAAGGACCAGCCCATAGTCCCGGACGGCGGGACCCTGATCGAGGCCGGCGACGAGGTCTTCTGCCTGGCGGCCACCCGGGACATCCGCAAGGTGATGAGCGAGTTGCGCCGCCTGGATAACCCCACCAAGCGCATCATGATCGCCGGGGGCGGCAACATTGGGGCGCGACTGGCCGCCGCCACCCAGGGGCGCTACCGGGTCAAGGTCATCGAGGCCAACGAGGAGCGGGCCAAGGGCCTGGGGGTGCGGCTCAGCGACACCCTGGTCCTGGTGGGGGATGCGGCGGACGAGAACCTGCTGACCTCCGAGGGGATCGAGGACATGGACTTTTTCCTCGCCCTGACCAACGACGACGAGAACAACATCCTGAGCAGCCTGCTGGCCAAGAAGCTGGGGGCACGGCGGGTCCTGGCCCTGATCAACCGCAAGGTCTATGTGGACCTGGTCCAGTCCGACCGCATCGATATCGCCATCTCCCCGGCCCAGGTCTCCATCGGCACCTTGCTGGCCCATGTCCGCAAGGCCGACGTGGCGGCGGTGCACAGCCTGCGCCGCGGCGCGGCGGAGGCCCTGGAGATCGTGGTCCACGGGGACGCGCGCAGCTCCAAGGTGGTGGGCCGACGGCTTGAAGAGCTGTCCCTGCCCCATGGGGTGACCGTGGGGGCCCTGGTGCGCGGCCCGGCCCCGGAGCCGGGCAAGGCGGACCAACGGCGGGTGATCATCGCCCACCACGACACCGTCATCGAGGCCGAGGACCATGTGATCCTGTTCCTGGTCAGCAAGGACCTGGTGCCCAAGGTCGAGCGCTACTTCCAGGTCGGCGTCATCTACTTCTGACATGCGCGCCCTGCTCTCCGTCACCCAGGTACTGGGCCGGCTGCTGATGGTCTTCAGCCTGACCTATCTGATGCCCATCGCCTGTGCCCTGTACTACCAGGACGGGACCCTGGCGACCTTTGTCGACAGCATGCTCGCCTGCATCGCCGTCGGGCTGCTGCTGGTGCTGGCCACACGCCGCCACAAGGCCGAACTCAAGGCCCGTGACGGCTTCATCCTGGTGAGCCTGGCCTGGACCCTGCTGGCGGCCATCGCCACGGTCCCCCTGATGCTGCACCAGGCCATGAGCTTCACGGACTCGTTCTTCGAGACCATGTCGGGGCTGACCACCACCGGGGCCACGGTGATGGTCGGCCTGGACACCCTGGCCCCCTCGATCAATCTGTGGCGGCACGAACTCCAATGGCTGGGGGGCATGGGCATCATCGTGTTGGCGGTAGCCATACTGCCCCTGCTGGGGGTTGGCGGCCTGCAACTCCTGCGCGCCGAGGTCCCGGGCCCGATCAAGGACACCAAGCTCACCGCCCGCATCGCCGACACCGCGGCCATCCTCTGGACCGTCTACCTGGGCATCACCGTCGCCTGCATCCTGGGCCTGGTAGCGGCCGGGATGGGCTGGTTCGACGCCGTCTGCCACGCCTTTTCGGCCCTGAGCCTGGGGGGCTTTTCCACCAAGGATGTCAGCGTCATGGGCTTCGACTCGGTCGCCATCGAGGCGGTGCTGACGGTGTTTATGGTCCTCGCCGCCCTGAACTTCGCCACCCATTTCGCCGTCTGGCGGGAGCGCCTCCTGAGACCCTATTGGCGCGACGCCGAGGCCCGCGGCGTGCTCGGCCTGCTCGCCCTGAGTTGCCTCGGATGCAGCGCCTACCTTTGGCTGGTGGGGACCTATACGGATCCCTGGTCCGCCCTGCGCTATGTGACCTTCAACCTGGTCTCCGTCGCCACCACGACCGGCTACGCCAGTACAGACTATGAGGCGTGGCCGCTGTTTGTGCCGCTGTTCATGCTGTTCCTGTCGGCCATCACCTCGAGTTCCGGCTCCACCGGGGGCGGCATCAAGATGATCCGCACCCTGATCCTGGCCCGGCAGAGCACCCGGGAGCTCTCGCGCCTGTTGCACCCCACCATGGCCGCCCCGGTCACCATCGGCGGCATGGAGATACCCAACGCCGTGGTGTTCGCCGTCCTGGGGTTCATCTACCTGTACTTCCTGAGCGTGGTCGGCCTGACCTTCCTGCTCATCCTGGGCGGGCTGGACTTCCTCACCGCCTTCACCGCCGTGGTCGCCTGCATCACCAACACAGGCCCCGGGCTCGGCCTGGTGGGACCGACGGACAACTACCAGGTCATGAGCGACTACCAGACCTGGGTGTGCAGCTTCAGCATGCTGCTCGGCCGCCTGGAGGTGTTCTCTGTGATCGTGCTGTTTACGCCGCAGTTTTGGCGGAAATAAGCGAGGGTACTTGGTCCGCACAGCGGACCCTACAGTAGGGTCCGCTGTGCGGACCGTCGGTCGAGCAGCCGGCAATGGCCCAGGCGTTTGCGCCCCGCCGCAACAGGCCCTGGGCCGTAGGATGGGTAGAGCGATAGCGAAACCCATCGCAGGGATGAAGAACGATGAAGGGCGTCGCCGCCGGTCTGTCCAACTCACCCTATATCAATCACCCAATAGTTCCGGTCTGAACCAAGCCCCCATGAATACACAACTTCTCGATCAAACCCGGCGGCTCAGTCTGGATGAGCAGATCGAGTTCGTGGAGGCGTTATGGGACGACCTTGCGAACCGCGCCGCCGTCCCCCGCCCCACCGAGGCCCAACGAGCAGAACTGGACCGTCGGCTTGACGACCACTTGGCCTACCCCGAGGACGGCATGGCCTGGGATGCGGTGAAGGCGGCTGCGCTCGCCCGCATCGGCCGAGGCAAATAGTGTCGAAGCTCAGCCGGCCGTGGGAGCGGCGCCTTCGCCGCGACGGCGCGCCTTCCAGAGGGGCAGCGGGTAGCCCAGACAGGCGCGTCATGTGGGTGCGACGCGCATCTTCGGGCCTTGTCGCCCCCTGCGTCGCGGCGAGGGCGCCGCTCCCACAGACCGCATCCGGACCGGCTCAGGTATGACCCTAGTCACCTTGGCCGATGAGCATCCCATGGCCTGTCACCGAGCTGCAGGTGGCGAGTTCATTGAGGCTGCGGCCTGGTACGAGGCACAGCGTCTTGTTGTTCCGGCGGTCTTTCCCAGCCACCCAAACCCGGCGAGTTGGCAGCGCCGGGCCTGATTGTCTGTCCTAGCGGAGATCCTATGCGCACATCTGGCTTGCTCAGAACCAAGGCCATCAACGCCGACCACAGCCTGGGCGGGGTCGCCCTGAAGC
>DYRB01000254.1 GCA_020718945.1 Lamprocystis purpurea
GGGGCCAAGATCCCCACCGCCCCCATAGAGCTCGGGATGCTGGCCGAGGTGGACCCGCGCAGTCGGGTGCGGGTGCAGCGCTCCGAGGAGGAACGGGCCCGCCTGGCCCGGGAGCGCGAGCGCAGCCGCAACCGCTCCGGGCCTGGGTCTGGGTCTGGGCCCCGCCCCGGGCATGGCGGTTCGGGCCACGGTGGGGCTGGTCATGGAGGGGCTGGGCGTGGCCACGAGCATGGGCGGGATCATGGCCATGGGGGGCACGGCGGCCATGCCGGTCAGCGCCGGGGTGAGGGCGAGTCGGCGGGTCCGGTCGCTGCCGGACCCCAGGCCGGGCCGCCGCCGGGCGCGCCTGTCGGTGCCCCGGGTGCCCAGGCCGAGGGTGCGCCGCGCAAGCCCCGCCGGCGGCGGCGCAAGCCCGCCCCTGGGGCGGCACCGGCCCAGACCTGATCGCCGGTGGGGGCGGCTTCAGCGGCGACGGCTGTTTTAGACCGCCGGACGTCCACCGGGAACACCTCTGCGTCGCACCAAGGGTTGCTTCGGAAGGTGGCGCGTCGCGGCTGAAGCCGCTCCCACCTAGCCGGGCAGCGGCCGGACGCGCATCCCCGGCAACAGCTCGGCAAAGTCTTGGACGGCTGGAAAGTCCCCAGCCTGCCGCGCCGGGGCCCGGGAATCGGGCTTGAGCACCATCAGGAGTTGGCGGAAGCCGTAGGCGCGGGCGGCCACCAGGACCGAGGTGCTGTCGTCCACGAACAGGGTACGGTCGAGGTCGAAGGGCTCCAGGGCCTGCACCTGGTCCCAGAAGCCCGGGGCCTCCTTGGGCGTGCCCAGATCGTGGGCGCAGATGATTCGCTCCAGGTGCCCGGCCAGGGGGGTGCGCTCCATCTTCAGGGCTATGGCCTTCTGATGGGCGTTGGTCACCAGGACCCGACGCTTGCCCAGGGCCGCCAATGCCTCGAGAAAGTCCATCACATGGGGGTGGACGGTGATCAGGTGGTCCACCTCCTGTTTCAGCAGGGCTATGTCGAGCCCCAGTTCCCGACTCCAATGGTCCACGCAATACCACTCCAGGGTCCCCTCGATGCGGGCGTAGCGGGGCAGCAGGTCGGCCTTGGCCTCGGCCAGGCTGAGCCCCAGGCGCTCCGCGTAGCGCACCGGGACGTGTTCGCGCCAGAAGTGGTTGTCGAAATTCAGGTCGAGCAGGGTGCCGTCCATGTCCAGGAACACCGTGTCGATGGCGTTCCAGTCCATGCTCGGTTGGGCTAGGCTAGGGGTCATTTGCGCGCAGGGCCTTCGGTGGATGGCAGGGGGCGGCGCGCCAGCATAGCGGAGGTCCCGGATGTCGGCAAAACCCAAGATCCTCGACCGGCGTCTGGCGGCGCAGACCCGCATCTTCCGCATCGAGGAGCTGGACCTGGAGTTCGCCAACGGCAATCTCCGGACCTTCGAGCGTATCCTGGGCGGCATCGACTCGGTGGTGGTGGTGGCCATGCCGGACCCGTACACCGTTCTGCTGGTGCGCGAGTACGCCGCCGGCAGTGACCGGTACGAACTCGGCCTGCCCAAGGGGGTGGTGGACCCCGGGGAGGCGGTCCTGGCCGCGGCCCTGCGGGAGCTGCGCGAAGAGGTCGGCATGGGGGCCCGGGACCTGCGCGAGATCCACGCCCTGTCCCTGGCCCCCGGTTACATCCAGCACATGAGCCGCCTGGTCCTGGCCCGGGACCTCTACCCGGACCCGGCAGAGGGTGACGAGCCCGAGCCCCTGGAGCTGGTCCCCTGGCCCCTGGCCGGGCTCGACGACCTGCTGGCCCGGGACGACTTCACCGAGGCGCGGGCCATCGCCGCCCTGTTTCTGACCAGGCGCTGGTTGGCGGACCCTGGCCGTTGACCCAAGAAAAAGCAGTTGAGCCGCAAATAAACGCAAATAGACGCAAATAGACAAGGACTTCGTGTCCGGTTCACCCTGCGGGTGACCTGCGGACTCTACCTACCTGTCTGACCCATTTGCGTACATTTGCGTAATTTGCGGCCGAATTGCTCTTTCTAGGTTGAACACGCCACACAACGAGCGGAGGCACACCGAGATGCGATCGAGACTGCGCGGCTTCCTGGCCGGCATAGCCCTGGCCCTGTCGGCTTTGGCCGGGGGCCTGGCGTGGGCCGCGGACCTGCCCGAGGCGGATGTCTACGGCTTCGACGACAGCCTTCGGCCCGATTCGGTGGACTACCCCGACTGGTTCAACGAACCCTTCCTGGACCTGCCCCGGGACCTGGCCCAGGCGGTGGCGGCCGGCAAGCAGGGGCTGATGGTCTACTTCGGGCAGAAGCGCTGCGCCTATTGCCACAAGCTCCTGAAGGTCAACTTCGGCCAGACGGACATCGCCGAGTACACCCGCAAGCACTTCGACGTGGTCCCCATCGACATCTGGGGGCTGGACGAGGTCACTACCCTGGACGGCGCCGTCCTGACCGAGCAGGCCTTCTCCTACCGGGAGAACAACACCTTCACCCCCACCGTGGTCTTCTACGACCGGGACGGCAAGGAGGCCCTGCGGCTGCGCGGCTACTATCCCCCTTATCAGTTCCGGGCGGCCCTGGAGTTCGTGGCGGACGGCCACTACCGGCGCGAGCCCTTCTACGCCTATCTGGCCCGCGGCGAGAACCGCATGGTGTTCGACGCCGCGGACATGAACGAGGAGGCGTTCTACAGCCCGCCCCCCTACAACCTGGACCGCAGCCGGGTGCGCAGCGACAGGCCCCTGGCGGTCTTTTTCGAGCAGGGTGACTGCCACGCCTGCGATGTGCTGCACGGCCAGTCCCTGCGCGAGCCGGCCATCTATTCCCTGTTCGAGCAGTTCGACAACGTCCAGTTGGACCGCTGGGGCGATACCCCGGTGGTGACGCCCCAGGGCAGGGCGACCACAGCCCGGCAGTGGGCCGACGACCTGGGGCTCTTCTATGCCCCGTCCCTGATGCTGTTCGATGAGGGCGGTGCCGAGATCCTGCGGGTGGACTCCGTGGTCGGCTTCTACCGCCTGCGCAACGTGCTGAACTACGTCACCACCAAGGCCTACCTGACCGAGCCCAACTTCCAGCGCTGGCGGGACGGCCAAGTCTACTAGTCACAGTTCTCGTAGAGGTACTCCTCCAGGCCGCGGCGCCGGTGGCGCAGGTCCGTGCCCTGGCGTGGCTTGGTGCCCAGGCGCAGCCTGCGGTCTATGTCTTCCACCTGCTGCTGCTTCTTCTGGCAGGTCTCCGCCTGGCGTTCCCGGGCCGAGGGGCCGGAGCGGGCCTTCTTGGCCGCCTTGGGCTTGGGGTTGGCGTCGGGCTTGGCCGACGGGGCCCCGGGGGCCGAGTTCCAGCCGGTGGGGTGGTCCTCCAGCCTCAGGGCCTCCCCCGGGCTGCCGGGGGCACAGGGCTCCTGGCGAAACTCGACCATCCCACCGGGCGCCTGACAGCGGTAGACTTGCGCCTCGCCGGCGGCGGCAGGGCTGGTCACCGCCAGGGCCCAGGTCAGACCCAGCCCCAGACCCAGACCCAGGCCCGGTGCCAGCCACCAGGCGGATCTGGCCCGGTTGGGCAGGGGGCCCCCGCCGGGGGTGTAAGGTGCCGATTGCGATTTCATGTCCTCTACTCCTTCCCGGCCGGCGGGTCCGCACGCGCCCTGTTCAATGGCCCGTAACACCTGGGGCCGTCATTTCAGGCATTATGTCGGAAGTCGCGGGGTTGTCCCGCATTTGTCAATACTTTCCATAGGTTAGTTGAAATGCAGAGCGTGTACATAGCCGGTGCCGGTTCGGGCAGCGGCAAGTCCGTAGTAGTACTGGGTTTCATGGAGATGCTCTCCGCGGTCAACCGCAAGGTGGGCTTTTTCCGTCCTATTGTGCGCAAGTCAGTGGAACAGGACGACCTCACCTCCCTGGTACGCAGCCGCTACGACCTGCCCTTCCCCGCGGAGATGCTCTATGGCTGCACCGCCGAGACTGCCGCGGACCTGGTCGCCTGCGGGCGCTACGACGACCTGCTCAAGCTGATCCTGGGCAAGTTCAAGGCCCTGGAGGAGAAGTGCGACCTGGTGGTGTGCTCGGGGACGGACTTCGACGGGGCGGTGCCATCCCTGGAATTCGACTTCAATGCCGACCTGGCCAACAACCTCGGTTGCATGGTGGTGGTGGTGGTCAAGGGCTACCACCGCAGCTTCGATGAGACCCTGGGCGCGGTGCGTATGGCCCATGAGTCCCTGGTGGTGCGCGGTGCCGACCTGTTGGCGACTGTGGTCAACCGGGTCCCCCGCGAATACCTGGAGCTGCTCCGTGCCCGTGCCCAGGCCTCCTTGCCCAGCAACGAGACGGTCTATGCCCTGCCCGAGGAGACGGCGCTGGGCATGCCCACGGTGGGGGAGGTGCGCAAGCAACTGGGCGCCAGTTGCATGTGCGGCGAGGGCGACGCCCAGAATCAGGTGGTGACCAACTACAAGGTCGCGGCCATGGAGATCCCGGAGTTCCTCAACTACCTGGAGGACGGCTGCCTCATCATCACCCCTGGGGACCGCTCCGACATCATCCTCGCCAGCCTGATGGCGGATGTGTCCAGCGCCTTCCCTCGGGTGGCCGGGCTGCTGCTCACCGGGGGGCTGAGCCCGGCCCCCAATGTCCAGAAGCTGCTGGAAGGGCTGCGCCGCTCCAAGGTGTCGATCCTGAGCGTGCCCACCGACACCTTCACCACGGCCCTGGCGGTGAATCGGGTGGAATCCACCATCCTCGCCGGGGACGACCGCAAGATCGCCGCCGGCCTGGGGCTCTTCGAGCACCATGTGGACGTGCAGGACCTGCGCCAGCGCATTGCCGTGCGCCACTCCGACCGGCGCACCCCGCTGATGTTCGAGTACGAGCTGATCCACCGCGCCAAGTCCAAGCGCCAGCGTATAGTCCTGCCCGAGGGCAGCGACGAGCGCATCCTCAAGGCGGCGGAGATCCTCACCCTGCGCAGCGTGGCGGAGCTGACCCTGTTGGGTGACCCGGACAAGATCCGGCGGCGCATCCGGGAACTGGGCATCAAGCTCGGCGAAATCACCATCCTGGACCCGCGCCATGACCCCCGCCGGGCCGATTTCGCCAACGTCTACTTTGGGCTGCGCAAGCACAAGGGTATCTCCGAGCAGATGGCCTACGACGCCATGGAAGACCTGAGCTACTTCGGCACCA